>JAAXHB010000189.1 GCA_012271125.1 Actinomycetota bacterium
GCTTTCCGGTGGTGTGGAGGCTGTCCAGCTCGACTACATAGTCGGCGGCGATACCAACCTCCGCGGCACCGTCTCAATCAACTTCCGCGCTCCCTACGGCACCATCTTCGATTCCCTCGACTCTCACACCTACAACCTGACCCGCACCAACGTCAACGCCGTCAACGAGACCCTTGACGTCCTCTCAGACGCCACCTGCGATAACGGCACCTGCGGCGATCTGGTCCTCGTCGGCTCTGTCTCTGACTCCAAGGTCACTGTCGCCCCCAACGCCGCCAAGGACGCCTTCACCCTCACCATCTCCCAGCTAACCGACTTCAGCTCCACCACTGACATCACCTTGCCCAACGGCGACGCCGCCAAGACCGCCACCGTCACCTTCGATTACTCAACCACCAACTCTCTCGACCGCGAAACCGTCACCCTGAACTTCACCATCTTCGGCCCCTTCGGTAAAAACACGCTGCGCAACAAGACCTTCATCGTCGACCACCCCGAAAACGCTTCCACCTTCAGCTACCCGCTGCCCATCCTCGAAGGCGACGACTGTTCACTCGGCTGCGCCAGCGTCTCAATTACCTCCGGTACCGTCACCTCAGGTGCCACCGCCACCTACAACTCCACCACCAGGCTCGCCACTCTGGGCTTCACCGGCTCCAATCTGCCCACAACCCTCAGCTTCGACTACGGCGACGACTACGCCGACGATGACGCCACCATCACCGTCATGATTAATGAAGTCCCCGGCCCCTACACCGACATCGCCGCCGGCAACGGCTTCGCCTGTGCCCTCACCTCCTCGGGTCGTGTCGAGTGTTGGGGTAACGACTCACACCGTCAGATCATCGATCGTGTAACCAGTTCCAGCAACCGCGCCATCAGTGCCGGACTAAACCACGCCTGCGTTATCAGCCAATTCAGCGATGTCATCTGCTGGGGCGACAACTCCAGCGAACAATCTGTCGAATTGCTCACTGATTCTTTCAAAGAAGTCGCCGCAGGTTATGACACCACTTGCGTCATAAATAGCAGCGACCGCATCGAGTGCTACGGCGCTAACTCCGCCATCGTCGACAACATCCCCACTTCAGAGTCTCCCTACTCTTCGCTCACGCTTGGTTCCACGTTCGCCTGCGCAATCAAGAACAACGGCGACGTCACCTGCTGGGGTCCCGACGAAGACAACGGTGATCATCCCGACGACCAAACCTCCGGCACCTACTCCGCAGTCGTTGCCGGTCACGCCCACGTCTGTGCTATCCGCGCTTCCGATTCCGGCAGCGCTAAACAAGACGAGCTCCTTTGCTGGGGCGATAACTCCAGCAATCAGACTGACGTTCCTAACGAGGATTGGCTCTGGCATTCAGTTTCCGCCGCGGGCGACCTCACCTGCGCCATCCGCAAGTCCAGCGACTCCACCCTCAACGGATCCCGCTACTGCTGGGGCGAAGACACCTACGGCCAAGCTGTCAGCTCCGCTGCCGCTCACGAACAAGTCGCCGCCGGTATCGGCATCTCTTGTGCTCGCTTCGCCAACGGCACGGTCGGTTGTGTCGGTGCCCGCAGCTTCGGTCAGCTCAACGCTCCAACAGCTGCCGGTTTCTCTGAAATAACCGGCGGCGATAATCACACCTGCGCCCGCAATTCTTCCAACGCCGTTGTTTGCTGGGGCGATGACAGCTCAGGCCAAGCCTCCGTGCCCGCCAGCCAGACCTACGCCTCCATCGCCGCCGGCCCTGACTTCACTTGCGCTATCCGCACCGCCGGCACCGACCGCCAAGAGTGCTGGGGCAACAACGCTTCCGGCATCCAAACCGAAGCCACCGGTGCCGGTGTTCAAATCTCCGCCGGTGTCAATCATGCTTGTATCCGCAACTCTGACGGCACCGTTGACTGCTGGGGCGACAACACCGGCAACAAGTCCACCATCCTCTACGGTTCATCGGTGCGGCTCTCCTCCATCGCTGTCGGCGCTGAAGGCATCTGCGGCATCATCTCCGACTCCGGTAACACCGACCACAACGCCATTGACTGCTTCGGCACTCTCGACGCCGACGGCTGGCGCACCGACCGACCTCTCAAGCCTTCCGAAACCCGCACGATTGATGTCGAAGACCCCGACGATGACCGCAACACCATCCCTGTCACCTACAGCGGCACTACTTATGACTTCATCACCGCTTACGGCAACACTTTCTGCGCCATCGCCGCGAATAGCAACTCCGATTCTGACGACTACATCCCCGACAACGATTCGCTCACCTGCTGGGGCGATACCAGCTCCGGCAAGATCGAAATCGACGAAAAAGACGGCAATGTCGTCTTCCCACCCGAGGGCACCTATTCCAAGGTCGCAGTCGGCAACAATCACATCTGCGCCATTGATACTGATGGTGGTGGCTTGTGCTGGGGTGCGATTACCAACGACATGGATATACCACCATCGTTGCCTTCGGGTGTCACCTTCACCGATGCCGCCCTCGGCGATGATCATGTTTGCTGGTTGCGCTCCGACGGCAAGATCGACTGCGTCGGTGCGGATTCACGCACCCTCAGCACCGCTGGTATTCCCAAGCGAAGCACCGCCACCGACACCCTTATCGACGACACAATTGATGTTGACCGCATCTGGCCTGATCGCCTCTCCGTCGCCCTTGACGTCCTAGCTGGCAGCAGTCCCGATTCTTGCGCCGCGGGTTGCGCCGGCGTGGAGGTCGTCGCCGGCACCGGCCCCTCCACAGGCACGCTCACTTGGAACGACTCCACCCGCAAGTTCGACTACTTCGTGCCCGCCAACATCGCAGTCTCTAGCTTCACCTTCCAATACACCACCAACGGTTCTCGCGACAACCGTGGCATCTCCAACCCCGCCACCGTCACGGTCAACATCACCCCCAAGGCCGACTTCCTCCACGACGACCCCTACCAGTTCGAGCGCATCACCGGCCTAGCCCTGGACCAAGATTTGGATGTCATCAATTATGGCTACCCCGACGATTGTGGACGCAACTGCGACAACGTCACCATGGTCTCTGGCAGCCTCTCACCGTCCAACGCTCCTGTTACTTGGGATTCCACCAAGCAAGCCTTCGTCCTCGCAGTGCCCGCCAATACCGCCGCGCCGGCAACTATCACCTTCTCTTACACCACCGACGGCGCGTATGGCACGTACGATGGCAACGGCAACACCGTTTACTCCACCACTAAACAAACCGCCGACGTCACCATAAACATCACCACGATCACCACCGACAACATCGATGACACCTTCAATCTCGTGCGTCCCAAGACTGATGCCGAAACCTGGGAGCTCGACGTCTTCGCCAACGACGAATGCCGCCCCGGCTGCACCTACAAGGCACACACCGCCCTAACCAACCTCAGCTGGGACTCCACTAAGGGCGACTACGGCATGTTTGAGTACACAATCGGCGACGGCGACTCCGCTCCAACCGGTGTGACCTTCACCTACACCACTAATGAAGAAGATTCCGCCACCACCGTGACGATCAACGTGATCGACACCTACGACAAGCTCGTCGACGACCGCTTCCGTGTGATTCGTGCCGATAACGGCCACGGTGGGCGTGCCATTCAATGGATCTTTGATGTGTTAGCCAATGATGATTGCATTTATGACTCCAATCCTTGTGGTGATATAACCCTTGCTGAAGAGTTCCCGATTGATGACCCTGATCCCGATGACGGTGTGCGTGTTTTCGCTACTACAGAAATTCAGATCACAACTCCGGGTGTGTCTTCTTATCCAATGGAGGATTGTGCTAATAAGTCCAACCCAGATTTGGGTTGCCCTGGTCACGATCATCCTCACGACAACGAAAAAACCGCTATGCGTGAAGTGATTGTCTTTGAGTGGCCCGAGGAGAGTGCTTTCCCGACTGAGCCGCTAACCATTTTCTACCGGACCGCCGATAGCGACGATTCCAAGCCTTATAAGTCCAGAAGCGTTCTCGAATCCGAAGGCCTGTCCGATGCTGAGATCTTGGAGTACTGGCGCACTGACAACACTGGCGCGGTGACTTTCTCTGTTACCACGCTTCCGATTCCGACTGAGTTGTCGATGACTGCTGACAGTTTGTGTCGTGTTGACTCCTCCGGGCACTTGCTCTGCCATGGCGGTATCCGCGACTCCTTTAGCTACATCGATGATCAAGGCACCGAAGACGAACACGATGATGAAGAGTTCGACGTGTTCTTGCCGCCAAGCTCTGGTTCATCCGCGGTGGCCGTTGGTTGGACCCATGGTTGCAGCATTTCAGTACCGCAGACCCGTTATGAGGGCACTGCCAAGGAAATAACCGGCTCCTTTGTTGAGTGCTGGGGCGGTAATCCTGCTGATCGCGACATCACCGTTGATGCCGAGAAGGATCGCCGTGTCGAGGACATGCCCACTGATATGACCGCTAATGAAGTAATCACAGGATCTGATTACTCCTGTGCGTTGGACACTGAAAAAGATTCTGGTTCTTGCTGGGGCTCTGCTTCTTGGATTCCTAAAGACAAGAACCCCGACGGTTCTCTACCCGCGCCGGGCACTTATGTCCCAAGCCACTATCCGCTGCCGCAAGATATTCACTTAAGCAATCTGTCTGCTGGCTGGTCACATTTCTGCGGCATCCAGCGTGAAATCGTCGGCTTAGAAACCATTGAGAGGAGTTACCTCGACCCGAGCAAAACTCCAGGTGTTGACGAATCCGGAAATCCTGTTTATGACAACATGGGCAGGCGTCTCGATGTGAACGGAGAGGTAATCCAGATTCTCACCGAGTCTCAAGAAGTGACTGTTTATTCGTACACGGCTCGCTGCTTTGGTGATAACACTTACGGTCAGTCCACACCACCGACGTATGACACCGGCACAACCGAAACCCAAACCGAAACCGTTATCACCACTGACGCCACCACCAATGGCGTAGCTAACACTCCATTTGTGGACAAAGATGGTGTTCAGAAAACAAACGACAAAGGCGAGTTGTTGTATACCAGAACAGACGAAGTCGAGGTTCCGGTTATGGCTGATTATGAGTTCACCAAGGTCTACGCCGGTGTTAAACACTCCTGCGGTATCCGCCGTGCCATCTGGGACTACACCGCAAATGACTACAAAGAAGGTGCCCACACCGTGATTTGCTGGGGCGATGACGAGTCCGGTCAAGCCACTGCGCCAGCTGGCACCTTCAAGCAGCTCGCCCTCGGCAACGATCACACCTGCGGTTTGCGCCTTGACGATTACGTCGAATGCTGGGGCGACGATTCCGAAGGCGAAGGCTCACCGCCTGCTATTTCCAGCTCCGATAGCTCTCCGCAAACCTTCTCCGCTATTTCAGCCGGCGAAAACACCACCTGCGGCGTCACTACCCCAATATGGGACCTCACCAACCCTGTCGTGATCCGCTGCTGGGGCGCAACCAACTTCGGCTACCACACCCCCGGTGCCGGTGACCCCCCCCCCCCTTAGACCCGGCGGCACCGCCGACACCATCTTCGACTACACCACCACCCAATCCACCGGATACATCCCGTTTGGCTCGACCGCGACAATCACTCTTCCAGCAGCCTTCAACGACGCCAACACCTGCACCGGCGACTGCGTCTACACCGCAACCTCCGGCCTGATATATGCATCAGATGACTCACCCACCACCTCAGGAAGAATAGTAAGCATGACCCTTCTCAGCGACGGCAGAGTCAGTTTTGTCGTAACCACCGATGACGCAATTGGTGATGGTAATCGCGCCTTTGACGTGTACTTCACCTACAAAACCGCCACCTCCAAAGCCGACGCAAAAATCCAGTTCCTCGCCGCCGCCTCCTAACCTCCCGTCCCCCCACCC
>JAAXHB010000026.1 GCA_012271125.1 Actinomycetota bacterium
CAGACGGGTGGTGTTGCCGCGGTTTTCTAGTTCGAAACGCCAGCGAGCGGAAGGGTTATTAGGGTCGCCGGTGCGCCAGCCGAAATGTTTGGGCGGGTCATAGACGTCGACTGTGCAGGGGACTTCCCAGCTGCCGATTTGGGGATGGGTGTTGCTGCCGACGAAGACGGCGTTTAGTTCGGGGCCGGTGTGGGGGTCTTGCCAAGCAGTTCTGACGAGTTCTGCGGAGAACTCAGCGGGCATGTTGATGTCGGTTACTCGTTCCCAGATGGCGTTGATTGGGGCGTTGATGTCGACTTCGGTGACTGCGCCGGGGCAGTCGGCTACGGCGAGGGGTTCGCTTGGGCCGGTTTCGAAGGTGGCACCCCAGGTGTTGTAGTAGGTGATTTCACGGGCGGGGCGGCGGGCCGCGGGGCGAAAGTCGAGGCCTTTGGTCCAGGCGGCGGGGAGCATGACGATTTCGGTGATGTCTTCGGGGATGTTGAGGAGTTCTTTTACTTCGTCGGTTTTGGATAATCCGATGGTTGTCCAGACGGTGCCGATGCCACGGGCTCGTAAGGCGAGGCAGAAGCTCCAGGCGCTTTGGATAACAGAGTCGAATAGGCCGGGTCTGCCGCCTCCGTCGTGGACTCCGATGATTGTGGTGATGACAATGACGGGGACTTCGTGTAGGTGTTCGATGAGGTATTGGGCGGGGGTTTGTTGGTTGTCGTTTTTTGTGGTGCCGAGGAAGGGGGCGGCGGCTTCGCGGTAGATGTCGGCTAGGCGTTGCTTTATTTGGGGGTCGCGGACAACGATCCAGCGGCGGCTGCTGAGGTTTGCACCTGTTGGGGCTTGTTCGGCGAGGTCGATGCAGTCTGTGATGATGTTGTCATCGACGGGGCGGTCAAGGTCGAGACGGCGGCGCACTGCACGGGTGCTGCTCAAGACGTCGTCAATAGCTGTTGTATTGGCAGGATCGACGATGATGTGTGGGCGGTCGCTTGTTGGCATGGGTTTAGTCAACTACGAATGGGAGCAAATCCCTAGCCTTGGGCGGGCGTGGATAAGAAACGGCCGCCTTCGGTTGATGCGTTGGCTCGCTCGGTTGCTGAGTTGGGCTTGGCGCATCCTTTGGCTGTGGATGCGGCTCGGGAGGCGATTGCTGCGGGTGATCCTAAGTCGGCGGCGGCGAGGGGGTTGGCGATTCAGCGGCGGATGTTGTCGCCGGTTATCAATGGCACGGGTGTGTTGTTGCATACCAACCTTGGGCGGGCGCCGGTGGTGTATGCCAGCACGGGGGATTATCAGAACCTTGAGCTTGACTTAGAGACCGGTGAGCGGGGGGATCGCCAAGCTGTGGTTGGGGGGTTGATTGCTCGGGCGGTTGGGGCTGAGGCGGCGATGGTGGTTAATAACTGCGCGGCGGCGATGTTGTTGGTGTTAGTTGCGTTGGGGGCGGGGCGTGATGTGGTTGTGTCGCGAAGTGAGTTGGTGGAGATTGGGGGTGGGTTTCGGGTTCCTGAGGTGATGGCGGCGTCGGGGGTTCATTTGGTGCGGGTAGGCACGACGAATCGGACTCGGGTTGGCGATTTTGCTGAGGCGATTGCGGGGGGGGCGGTTGCGGGTTCCGATGTGGCGTTGGTTGTGCGGATTCATCAGTCCAACTATCGGATTGTGGGCTTTACTGAGGCGCCTGGGATTGGGGAGTTGGCTGGGCTGGGGGTGCCGCTGGTGGCAGACATTGGATCGGGGTTGGTTGATGCTCGTTGTGGGTGGTTGGATGGGCCACCACCGGCTTGGTTGTCCGGTGAGCCGGCAGCACGGCAGACCTTGGAGGCGGGGGCAGGGTTGGTGACGTTTTCTGGGGACAAGCTGTTTGGGGGGCCACAAGCTGGGATCATTGCGGGGCGGGCGGATTTGGTAGCGCAGTGTGCGGGCCATCAGCTGGCTCGGGCGTTGCGTCCTGGTGGGTTGGTGTTGGGGGCGTTGCAGCAGACCGCGTTGGCGTATTTGCGGGGTGACGGTGCCGCTATTGAGTTTTGGCGGATGGCGGCGTTGAGCGTGGGTGATTTACAGGAGCGGTTGGGCACCTATGAGCGGCTGGGTTTGCGGGCTATTAGTACGGCGTCGGTGCCAGGTGGTGGGACGCTGCCGGGGGTGGAGATTGACTCGGTGGGGATTGTGTTGTCCGGTGACCGGACTTCGGCGTTGCGGGGGCAGACAGGACCGGCTGCGGCTGAGCCGGCTGCGGTTAGGCCGATTATTGCGAGGGTTCACGAGGGCAACACGATTGTGGATTTGCGGACGATTCATCCTGATGATGATGGTGAGGTAGCGACAGCGCTTTCGGCGGTGTGAGGGTTATAGCAACTGCCGGGCATGTGGATCATGGGAAGTCCACGTTGGTCCGTGCTCTAACGGGAACCGACCCGGATCGCCTTGGTGAGGAAAAGCAGCGTGGGTTGACAATTGATCTTGGCTTCGCGGGAATGGTTTTGCCGAGTGGTGCTCAAGTGGCTTTTGTGGATGTGCCGGGGCATGTGCGGTTCTTGAAGAACATGATGGCGGGGGTTTCCGGCGTTGATGTGTGTTTGTTTGTGGTGGCGGCTACTGAGGGTTGGAAGCCCCAATCTGAGGAGCATCTGCGGATTTTGGAACTGTTCGGGGTGCGGCGTGGTGTTATTGCGCTGACGAAGGTCGGTGCGGCCGATGCTGACAGCGTTGAGTTGGCTCAGTTGGAGATTGCTGAGCGTGTTGCAGGGACATTTTTAGAACCTGCGCCGGTGGTGGCAGTTGATGGGGTTAGCGGTGACGGGGTTGACGGTTTGATTGCGGCGTTGTCGGATTTATTTGGGGGGGATTTGATTGATGGGGTTGGCGTGGAGGGGTCGGGGAGCCAGTTGAATAGGCCCAGGTTGTGGGTGGATAGATCGTTTCCGATCAAGGGGTCAGGGACGGTGGTGACGGGGACTTTGACCGGTGGAACGATTAGCGAAGGCGACACTTTAGAAGTGTTGCCTGCTGGGGTGACGGTTCGGGTGCGCGGTTTGCAGAGCTTGAATGAGACGCAGAGCAGCGTTGGGCCGGGGAGTCGGGTTGCGTTGAACTTGAGCGGGATTAGCCATGGTGATGTTGCTCGTGGTTGTGTGGTGGTTAGGGCTCAACAGTGGCATCTAAGTGAGATGGTTGATGCGGAGCTGAGCGCGTTGGAGTCGTTAGATCATGACGTCACTCGTAAGGGGGCGTACTTGGCATACATCGGATCGGGTGAGCATCCAGTGAAGCTGCGGGTTTTGGGGAGCAAGTCGATTAGTCCAGGTGGGGTGGGGCTGGTGCGGATGTATTTGCCGCAGATGTTGCCGCTCGTGCGAGGTGATCGGTTTATTTTGAGGGAGTCGGGTCGGGCGGAAACGGTTGGTGGTGGTGAGGTCTTGGATGTGGCACCGGTGTTGCCTGCGAATCGGGCACGTCCTGATCGGTCAAGTGAGCGGATTATTGCTGAGCATGGGCGTATTAAGGCTGATTTTTTGGAGCGGCTGACGGGTGCGGTTGATGTCGGGGGGGTGCGGGTTGGTGAGTGGATAGTGTCCGATGGTTACTTGGAGACGGTTAGCGGTGAGCTGAGTGCTGCGGTGGCTGAGGCAGGGGCGGCAGGCTTGGATTTGGCGGAGCTAGATGAGTTTCAGCGGACGGTTGTTGCTGAGTTAGACGATGTGTTGGTTGATGCAGGCCGGGCTCGACTGGCAGGGGCTAAAGATGAGCTGTCTGAGCATCCGTTTTTGATAGCCGCAGCTGCTAGTCCGTTTGCGCCTCCGGCACCGGAGGGGGTGGATGGGACTGAGTTGAGGTTGCTGGTGCAGCGCAAGTTGTTGGTGGAATCAGATGGGATTTACTTTGCGGCGTCGGGAGTGGAACAGGCTGCGCAACTTGTGGCGCAGTTATTGGAGGACAAGCCGGAGGGGTTTACGGTTGCGGAGGCTCGTGATGTTTGGAATACGAGCCGCAAGTATGCGTTGGCGTTGTTGGGGCATATGGATCGAGTTGGGATGACCCGTCGCAATGGTGACTATCGGACTGCTGGGCCGCGGTTGTAGCACCGGCGCTCGTGGCGTCGTCGTGGATGTCGTCGTCGTTATAAAAAGCAAGTCGTTGCACATGTCGTCGTCATTGAAATTAGAAGCGGCGACCGATGGCGATGGCGGGTTTTTCGATTAGGTGGTAGCTGAGGGTGGCGACGGCGAGGGTTGGGATTAGTGCGGTCAGGGTGAGTGTGACGAATGGGGTATTGGCTTCGTCGAGCAGGGTTGTCCAGCCGAACAGGGTGTGGGCGGTGTTGGTGCGGATGGTGGAGTCCCAGAGCCAGTCGACGGCGTTTTCCCATGGTTTGAATGGGTGGGCGATGAAGGCGTAGTGCCAGAGGTAGAAGGAGTAGGAGATAGTGCCGGCGGCGGTGAGGGCTCGGCTGGTGGTGAGGCGGTGGGTGAGTTTGCAGGCGGCACCTCGGAGGGGGCCACCGCCGTTGATGAGGGGGAACAGTAGGCAGAAGCTGATGACGCCGTAGGCGCATTGGCGTGCTATTTCTCGAGGCCATGGTGCCCAGGTGAGGCCGCGGGCGAGGCCGAAGGTTTGGGCGGTGAGGACGAAGATTGCGGCGGCGGCAACCCACCAGGGGCCTTTGAAGGTGGCGATGCGTTGGATTCGTTGGTGGGTGGGTGAGTTGGGGGGGAAGGCGACGTGGGCGATGGCGAGTGCCATGCCGATGGCGAAGTAGTCGATGAGTGATGGGAGCCAGAGGAGGCTGGCGTTGCGCCATTGCCAGCCGTCGCCGGTTGGGGTGGAGAAGACCCAGAGGCGGAAGGCGACGCTGATGAGGTAGAGCAGTGCGGTGAAGGCGAATAGAAGGTTGCGGCGGGTTTGGGGTTTGGGGATGCGGTTTAGTAGGTGGCTGAGGGCGATGGCGAATAGGGGCAGGGAGGCGTAGAAGGTGACTTCGGTGGCGAGGCTCCAGGATTGTGGAATTGGGCCGAGGGCGTGAGATGACCAGTGGATGTGGACGAGGCCGGCGGTGGAGGCGAGGTGTCCGAGCGAGCCGAAGTGTTCATCGGTGGTCAGGGTGATGAGAGTAAGGGCGACCCAAAAGGCGGGGTAGATGCGCCAGATGCGTCGCCATGCGTATGGCAGGGGTTTTCGGAGTGGGTCGTTGTCAGTTCGGATGGCTCGTCCATCCGAACCATCGTTTAGGAGGGAAGCGACGATTGGGCGGAAGAGTAGGAAGCCGGAGAGCGAAAAGAAGATGGGCACGCCGACGTCGAGTCGGGCGAGGAGTGAGCCTGCGGAAGTGTTGAAGGTGGCTAGGGATTCTGCTCCTACATGATGGAAGAAAATGGCGAGGGCGGCGAGGGCTCGCAGGCCGTCGAGGCTTTGGATGCGTTGTTGATTTGGAATAGCTGTGTGGCGGTTATCGGGCGAAGGTGGCAAGCCATTCTTCGCGGGTGGATGGTTTGAAGACCATGTTGCGGGCTCGGGTGGCTTCCATGGTTGCTGATGATTCCACCGAGTAGCGGTGGCCTGGGTAGAGGACGGTGTTGTCGGGGACTTTGGCGAGGCGGTTGTAGAGGCTTTCGTGCATTTCTTCGGGGTTGGCACCTGGGAGGTCGGTGCGGCCACAGCCGTCTAGGAAAAGTGTGTCGCCGGCTACTAGGCGGCCTTGGACTAGGAAGCATTGGCTGCCGGGGGTGTGCCCGGGTGTGTGGATGAGTTCGATGTCAATGCTGCCGACTGAGATGATGTCGCCGGAGCTGTGGCATGCGAGCTGGTCATTGCCGACGCCGGTGACCTTGTTTACGTAATCGGCTTCGTCGGTTTGGATGTGGATGGGGACGTTGATTTGTTCGAGTAGTGCGGCGATGCCTTCGATGGATAGTCCCATCATGTCGCCGCCAACATGGTCGGGGTGATAGTGGGTGGCGAGCACGCCGCTGCAGGTCATGTCATCGGCTGCGAGGGTGTCGAGTAGGCCGGTGACGTCGTATGCGGGGTCGACTAGGACGGCTTGGCTGGTGTTGCGGTCACCGATGGCATAGACATAGTTGACCATTTGCGTGGCGAGGTCATCTGTCGTTGCGAAGTCGCGCCCTGACAGGAGTTGTTTGAAGTAGAGGTTGTCTGCGGTGTCGGGCACGGGTCGCAGGCTAGGTATTGTGAGCGCCGATGTCGTCGTCGAAATCTGAGAAACCTGGGGCGAGCAATGCCCAGACTGCTCGTTCGATTGGGTATTTGGGGCCGGAGGGGACATTCACCGAGCAGGCGTTGTTTACGCAGCCGGACTTAGCGGCGATGCAACACTTCCCGATCAATGACATTTTGGCGGTGCTCAAGGCCACACAAAACGGCGAGGTTGACCTGGGGTTTGTGGCGATTGAGAACATGATCGAGGGGTCGGTGACTGCGACCATCGATGCGTTGGCGTTCGACACGGATTTGATGATTCAGCGTGAGGTGATTATTGGGATCAATCTGAATTTGCTGGTCGTGCCGGGGGTGAGTGCGTCGCAGATTGAGGTGATTCGGACGTATCCAATTGCGAAGAGTCAGTGTCGTTCCTATATTGCGGAGCGGTTTCCGGGGGCGCGGGTTGATATTGCGAATTCGACGGCGGATGCTGCGAGTGAGTTGGCGGGGTCGGGAGCTGAGAATGTGGCGGTGATTGCGCCGCAACGGTCGGCGGAGGTGTACGGGTTGGAGGTGCTTGAGGCCGACATTGAGGATCATCCTGAGAACAAGACTCGGTTTGTGTTGGTTGGGCGTGAGTCGATTGTGCCGCCGACCGGTCATGACAAGACGAGTTTGGTGGTGTATCAGCAGGTGGATCAGCCGGGGTCGTTGCTGGGGTTGTTGGCGGAGTTTGCGGCGCGGTCGGTGAACTTGACGAGCTTGCAGAGCCGACCGACTCGGGAGAATTTGGGGCAGTACTGCTTTTTGATTGACTGCGAAGGGCATATCACCGATGATGTGGTGGCTGATGCGTTGCGCAGCGTTCATATGCGGGCGGCTTCTGTCAAGTTGTTGGGATCGTATCCCTCGGCGTATGGGACTGCGGAGGTACAACAAGCCAAGCGTGCTGGAGTGACCTCTGCTGAGCAATGGGTGGAGACGCACCAAGCCCTGGTGGATCGTCAGCTTGGGTAGCCTGCGGGGACTCCGGAGGGATGGCAGAGTGGACGATTGCGATGGTTTTGAAAACCATTGGGCCTGCGAGGGTCCCGGGGGTTCGAATCCCTCTCCCTCCGCCGATTGTCTGTCACGGGCGTGACATAAGTTTTTGTTCGGTCAACTTGACAGGAGAAATGGAATGAAGATCTTTAAAACCCGATTGGGTGTTGTCGTGATGGCGGTGTTGGCGTTGGTGGCTGCAAGCTGTGGTGGTGACGGCGGAGATGCTGCGTCGGACACTGATACAACGACGACTGCTGCGCCAACTACTACTGCGGCGACTATGGCTGATGACGACATGGGCGACGATGTGTCTGCTGATACGGCTGATGACGATATGAGCAACGACATGAGCGAGGACATGGATCATTCAGACCATGACATGGACGATATGTCTGACATGGATGAGGACTACGAGATTGGTGACTGGGAGCAGGTGGCTGGCGGGCCGGACTGTATGTGCGCTGACGGCAGCGACTACCACTATTTCGTGCGTGAAGCCAATCCGAAGAAGGTCGTGTTCTACCTGCAAGGTGGCGGGGCGTGTTTCAGCATTGAGTCCTGCGACTTTGAGACCGGCAACTACACGCCGAGCATTGACCCAACCGACACGCCTGCCAATTACGGCGGCATCTTTGACTTCGATAACCCCAGAAATCCTTTTTCTGAGCACTCTTTTGTGATGGTGCCCTATTGCACTGGTGACATTCACCTAGGCGATACTGAGACGACTTATCCGCCGACCCTGACCGTTCAACACAACGGCTTTGTGAATGCGTCGACTGCGATGGCAGAAATGGTGAGTCGCTTTGATTCGGCTGCTGAGATCGTTGTTGCTGGTTCCAGTGCTGGTTCGGCTGCTGCGCCTCTGTATTCGGGCTTGATCGCTGATGAGTATCCCGATGCGATGATCAGTGTCGTCGCTGATTCATCTGGTGCTTATCCGAGCGTGCCCCTTGTGAATCAAACTATTGGCAACCTCTGGGGCACCACCAACGTGATTCCAGATTGGCCGGTCAATGCTGGTACTACGGCTGCTGATTGGGGAACGCTGGAGCTGTTTACCCGTAGTGGTACGCATGCTCCACAGATTCGGTTCTCACGCTTTGACTTTGCCTTCGATGCGACGCAGGTGTTTTTCGCAACGCTTGCTGGTTTCAATGCGACAACCATCAACCAGCTGATTTTGCAAAACGAGCAGACGGTTGAAAGTGCCGGCGTTGATCTAGAGAGCTTCTTGGCACCAAGCGAAGAGCACACAATCCTGTGGAAGGACGAGCTCTACACCTACGAGGTGGACGGGATCTCCTACCTTGACTGGATGACCGCGTTTGTTAGCGGCGAAGACGTCGATGACGTGGTCTGCTCTACCTGTACCTAGGTATCTAGTGCGGGGGCGCGGGTAGCCTCAGGCTTAGGAGACGTGGCCGAGTCAGGTTGAAGGCGCTTCCCTGCTAAGGAAGTAACGGTTCACGCCGTTCGTGGGTTCGAATCCCACCGTCTCCGCCACCTTGCTCCCCAAGTCAGGTTGGAGAGTTGGCGTTTATCGGCCTTGAATGTGCTCACGCTAAACGCGGTTGCGCGCATTCAAGCCCGCCAGCCCAACTCTCCATACTCTTGAAGGCTCTACACTGAAGCTCAAGCGCTCGTAGCCCAATTGGATAGAGCATCTGACTACGGATCAGAAGGTTGTGGGTTCGAGTCCCGCCGAGCGCGCAGAGCATCGCCGTTACCTCCTTAGCAGCCAAGCTGCAGTTTTATCTGAAGGCGGGGAGGTGGGTGGCAGATTGGCCGAGGACGAGGGTGTGGATTTCTTCGGTGCCTTCATAAGTCAGCACTGACTCCAGGTTCATCATGTGACGAATTGGGGAATATTCGGTGCTGACGCCGTTGGCACCGAGGATTGTGCGGGCGCTGCGGGCGGCGTTTAGGGCGATGCGGACATTGTGTCGTTTGGCCATGGAAATATGAACAGGTTGGATCATGCCGGTGTCTTTGAGCTGGGCGAGACGGTACGCCTGAAGTTGGGCATTAGTTAGGTCGGTCATCATGTCGGCGATTTTGGCTTGGGTTAGCTGGAAACCGGCGATGGGTTTGCCAAACTGTTCACGGTTCGTGGAATAGTCAAGAGCTACCTGGAGGCAGTCAGCGGCGATGCCGACTGCGCCAAAAGCAATGCCGAAACGGGCTTCGCTCAAACATGACAGGGCTGCGCCGATGCCGGCAGCGTCGGGAAGGCGCATAGCTTCGGGCACGACAACATCGTCCATGTAGAACTCGCCGGTTACCGAAGCTCGCAGCGACATCTTGTGGGTGATCTCTCGGACTTCAAAGCCGTCGGAGTCTGTAGGGATGAGAAAGCCGTGGACACCGTCTTCGGTGTTAGCCCAGACGACTGCGAGCTGGGCGATACCGGCGTTGGTGATCCAACGTTTGGCACCGTTGATACGCCAGGCATTACCTCCATAATTTCCTTTGGCTTGGATGGCGCGGGTGGTCATGTTCTGTGGGTCGGAGCCGCGGTCGGGTTCGGTGAGACCGAAACAGCCGATGACTTCGCCGGTAGCCATTTGCGGTAGCCACTGCTCGCGTTGTTCTTCGGAGCCATATTTGTGGATAGCAAACATGGCGAGGCTGCCTTGAACTGAGACGAGGCTGCGTAGGCCGCTGTCGCCACGTTCGAGTTCTTGGCAGGCGAGACCGTAGGCCTGGTTGCTTCCACCAGCGCAGCCATAGCCATCTAAATGCATTCCGAAAAGCCCGAGAGCGCCGATTTCAGGAATTAGTTCTTGAGGAAAAGTGGCGTTTTCGAAGTGGTTGGCGATGTCAGGCAGGAAGCGTTCGTCGACGAAGCGTCGGACTGTGTCGCGAACTAGAAGGGCGTCGCTGTCGTAGAGGGCATCGATTTGGTACGAATCGACAGGTGTGAAGTCGTTAGCGGAGCTCATGATCTTGCGACGAGGAAGTAAGACGAGCGGGTTCTAGTCGTCGTGCTGGGTGGAGAATCCTTACAGTTTGAGTTGGATGGGGTAGGCGTCGCAAATTCGGGCGATGGCGTCTTTGGAGACATGATCGGGGTGATGTGCTGCCAAGGTTTCGGTGACGACTTCGTGTGCCATGGTGCGGGCGTCTTTGGCGCCGGCTTCGACCCAGTTGTCGGGGGTGTCGCGGTCGCCGATCAGAGGGTAGATGTATTCGGT
>JAAXHB010000190.1 GCA_012271125.1 Actinomycetota bacterium
TCAATTTCTTGCGCGAAGTCCGCAAGCATGCCGGGCTAATGGTTCCTGGCCCAGTCCAAGCAGCCGCCATTGCCGCATGGGAAGACCAAACCCATGTCGACGAACAACGCAACCGCTACTGGCAACGCCTCAACCTCCTCGTCGAAATCGCCGCCGCCACCGGCTCAACCGCCCAACTACCCGAAGGTGGCTTTTACCTCTGGGCACCCGCCCCTGACGGCAACGGTTGGAGCTACGCCACCCACCTTGCCGAAACCACCGGCCTACTAGTCAGTCCTGGCGAGCTCTACAACGCTCCCGAATATGTTCGAATCGCAGCTGTTCAACCCGAAGACCGCCTCCAACTCGCCCTCACCCGCTCCCGCTGCTCTGATTAGCCTCACACCTATGAGCACATCGGATATTCAGGCTCAAATCACCGAACTTTGGGAAGCTCGAGCCAACCTCGACACGGCTGATACCGATACCAAAGCAACCGTTCATGCTGCAATAGATGCCCTAGATGCCGGCCAAGCCCGTGTAGCCGAAGTCCAATCCGATGGCACTGTTCAAGTAAACGAATGGTGTAAGCAAGCAATCTTGCTGCTCTTCATGATTTCAAACATGGCAACAACCGAAGTCGGCCCCTTTGAGTACCACGACAAAATACCTCTCAAGACCGACTACGCCGACAGGGGAGTGCGGGTAGTGCCCGGCGCCCTGGCTCGCTGGGGCAGCTATCAGGCACCCGGCGTGATCATGTTGCCGAGCTTCATCAACATCGGCGCATACGTGGGAGCCAACACCATGGTCGACACCTGGGCAACCGTCGGCTCCTGTGCCCAAATCGGTGCCAACGTCCATCTTTCCGGCGGTGTCGGCATCGGTGGAGTGCTCGAACCCCCCCAAGCTGCCCCCGTAATTGTTGAGGATGACTGCCTCATCGGTTCACGCTGCATCGTCGCAGAAGGTGCCCGTGTCGGCAAAGGCACCGTGCTCGGCGCAGGCGCAATCCTGACTCGCTCGATTCCAGTTATTGACGTCTCCACAGGCGAAGAAATCGGCAGGGGAGAGGTACCACCATGGTCTGTAGCTGTTGCCGGCACTCGTCCACGCAAATTCGACGGCGGCGAGTTCGGCCTACCCGCTGTGCTGGTGATTAAACGTCTCGAGGAAGGCGCTCAACACGACAAGGCTGCGCTAAACCAAATCCTGCGCGACCACGGTGCCGCCACCTAACCCACGTCTTCCCCCAGCTCCGACCAGCTAATCCCGATCACCCAGCTCAACCAATCATCTGCCTCACCACCAATGGATATTCCACCACCAACGCTCCCACCTCCAGGTGACGTCTTCGCCCTAGCAGCGCAGCTCGTTGACATTCCTTCCGAAAGTTTCAACGAAGCTCAAATCGCCGACACAATCGAGGCAGAACTAAACCAGTTTCCCCTTGAAATCGAACGCGTTGGTGCCAATGTCATTGCACGCACCAACCTCGGCAAAAACCAGCGTGTCTTATTTGCCGGTCACACAGACACCGTCCCCGCTCAGGACAACGCCCTGGCTCGTATCACCGACCAAGGAACACCCAATGAAACCCTCTGGGGACTCGGTTCAGTCGATATGAAGTCAGGACTAGCCGTCCTAATCGAACTAGCCCGCACACTTGACACCCCACCTGTAGACGCCACCTTCATCTTCTACGCCCGCGAAGAAGTAGCCAACGAACACAACGGCTTGCTCGAAATCGAAACCACCCGCCCTGATCTTCTCCAAGCTGATGTAGCCATACTCGCTGAACCCACCGACGCTGTCATCGAAGCCGGATGCCAAGGCACCATGCACCTCCGAGTCGAGCTCAGCGGTAAGCGAGCTCACAGCGCCCGCGCCTGGATGGGCGATAACGCCGTCGCGCGCCTCGCCACCCTGCTCACAGCACTCGACACCTATGAAGGCCGTCGCCCAGTCGTTGACGGTTGCGAATACCGCGAAGCCCTAGTTGTTACCGAAATCCAAGGCGGAGTGACACGAAACGTCATCCCCGACAGAGCCGTCGCCAACCTAAACCACCGTTTCGCTCCAGACCGCACCCCCGAAGAAGCCGAAGCCCACGTTCGAGAAACCCTCGCTGCCACCGGCTTACTTCGCGACGATAACCAAAACGAAGTCGACCAAATCGAAGTTGACAAAATCGAAGTTGTCGACGTTGCCCCAGCCGCGCGAAGCGGTCTCGACCACTGGTTCATGGAAGAACTGGTCAAACGCAGCACCCAACCAGTTCGAGCCAAGCTCGGCTGGACAGACGTTGCCTTCTTCGCCGCTAGGGGAGTGCCAGCCTCTAACTTCGGCCCAGGCGACCCGCTACTAGCCCACAGCCCTGACGAACACGTCTCCCGCGACCAAATCCAATCCGTCTACGACACCCTGTTCGCCACCCTGCACACCGAGCTACACACGAGCTAACTCCGTCAGCACCACCAACTAACTACAGCTCCACCACTAAAACTTCCGCATCAACGTCACCACCTTCCCATAAACCCGCACATCAGCCGGGTCAAACACCATCGGCTCATAAGACGCATTAGCAGGCTCAAGCACAACCTGCGCATTGCGATGCCAAAGCGTTTTCACCGTCGCTTCATCGTCAGGAATCCCCGCTACAACAATCTCGCCATCTTGTGCCGTGTCTTGTTGACGACACACCACATAGTCGTCATGGAAAATCCCCGCGTCGATCATTGACTCGCCACGCACCCGCACCATAAATAGCTCACCTGAGCCGGTCATGTCCGCGGGTATTGGCACCAACTCTTCAACGTTTTCAGCTGCGATCACCCCAGCTCCCGCAGCCACATCACCCACTAGGGGCACATGCTTCACCGGTCGCCGCTCAAGCGCCGCGCCGGTGTGCTGGTCATAGCAAATCTGAATTGCGCGAGGCCGAGTCGGGTCAAGGCGTAAATACCCAGCCTCATGTAGCAAATCCAAATGTGTCTTGATCGAAGCCGGCGACTTCAACCCCACCGCAGCTGCAATTTCACGCATCGACGGCGGATAGCCGTGCTTGTTTTGATGCGCCACGATCATGTCAAGAATCTGCCGCCTACGCGGCGATAACGGTTTCATTACTGACACCTCCCAGGCTCAGTTTCGAGCCGCGCCCAATAACCCCTCGTTGCGCGGTAACCAGTCGTTACCCGACAACGCGGGATATATACCGGTGCACCACAGTCCTCAACCGTGCCACGCGCGCCCTCGTCGACCACAGCAACGTTGACATCTGCAGGGTTGACCTCTGCAACGTCAGCCTGTGGATAAACCAGTTCGTAATTTGTTGAATCTTGTGAGGATCGACTCCCTCGCCAGACCCTCTCTAGAAGTGCTTGTGGACTCATTGGACAACCTCACTACTTACACCCAGCTGGGCTGGGTGACTTGTGAATAACTCGAGCTTGCTGTTAACAAGCTGTGAATACCTGTGAACATCCAACTACTTGAACGAACACATGTTCACTATAGCATTAACACGAACACTTGTTCAGCTTTTGCTGAAGTTATTGCCAGAGCTATTTATTGAGGTACCTCATGATCAAAGTTCCATCACCCACAAGAACACTTGCCAATTCCATCTCATTAACCGCACCCGCCGCACCTTGCATAATCCGCTTCGCATCACCACCGGCAATGACCGGAGCAATCGACAAGCACAGCTCATCAATCAACCCAGCCGCGGCGAACTGCGCATTCAATGACGGTCCGCCTTCGCACAACACCACCTGCGCCCCCCGCCGCCACAATTCACCAAGCATCAAATCTGGCGTCGGCTTCGCAACATCCAACTGCACCACCTCAGCCACATCTTCAAGCGCGCTCACCTTGCCCGCGTCAGCATCGCCACCGGTGATGATCAACACCGGCGCTTCATCATCTCGCCGGTCAGCAAACATCGGCAACTCCAAGTCAAAGTCCAAACTCCCCGACACCACCGCCAGCCGAGGCCGTTCACTACGCCTAGCCGCCACCCGAACATCCCGAGCCCGAGCTGATGGTCGAGGCAACCCATATCGCTCAACCCGAGCCGTCTGCGCAGCCCCCAATATCCAATCCGGGCACGCCCGCACCGCCCCAAACACCTCCCCGTCGGCAGCCGTCGCCAACCCCTCACTAACCCCGCCCACCTCAACTGCACCATCAGCGGAGCTAATCATGTTGACCATCAACCAAGGCCGATCCGCATGCGCACGCCGAGGCTGCGCCGGATACATCTCCATCGGATCAACCTCGGTCACCGGCTCAGGAAACAACCTCAACACGGCGTCAAACTTACCCACTAACCCCCTTTCCCAAGCCCAAAGCCCAAATCTCTGGAACACCGCCGCTGTTTTCCACAACCACAGCCCACTAATCCACAAAACCCCACAGTCAATAAACAACGAAATGGTCTAAAGTTCACGCCACGAGAACGCCAAAGTTCTCACTCGAACCAGCCCAGCGGGTGCACAAATCCACCCACCAAATTACACTAAGGTAAGATGCCCATGACTACGTTCCCAACCACAATGACAACTTCGGCGACAACTCCGGCGACATCCACGCCGTCGCCAACTACGGCAACTGCAGCCGCCACACGTCACCGGCCACGAGGTCTCGACGACAACACCATCGGCATCCGCCGCTACTTCACCCGCAGCACCTCCAGCCCCACAGACGTCACAGACAACACTGTCACCGGCAACACCGACCCCGCCGACCTCTTCGAATGGGAACTCCGTGACGCCCGCCTAATCGACCACCGAGACGGCTCGGTCGCCTTCGAACAAAAAAACGTCGAAGTCCCCAAAAACTGGTCCCAAAACGCCACCAACATCCTCGCCCAAAAATACTTCCGAGGCACCCTCGGCACCCCCGAACGAGAAACCTCCCTCAAACAAGTCGCCCAACGCATCGCCGGCACCATCGCCAACTGGGGCGAACAAGACGGCTACTTCGCCGACACCGCCGAACGCCAAGCCTTCGAAGCCGAACTCAAATACCTCCTCTACTCCCAACGAGCCGCCTTTAACTCACCGGTCTGGTTCAACATCGGCGTCGCAGACGTCCCCCAGCAAGCCTCCGCCTGCTTCATCTTGTCCGTCGACGACACAATGGAATCGATCCTGCAGTGGTACGCCGAAGAAGGCATGATCTTCAAAGGCGGCTCCGGTGCCGGCGTCAACCTCTCAGCCATCCGCGGCAGCTGCGAAATCCTCCGCGGCGGCGGCACCGCATCAGGCCCGGTCAGCTTCATGCGCGGCGCAGACGCCTCCGCCGGCACCATCAAATCCGGCGGCAAAACCCGCCGCGCCGCCAAGATGGTCGTCTTGGACGCCAACCACCCCGACGTCGAAGAGTTCGTCTGGTGCAAAGCCCGTGAGGAGCGCAAATCCCGAGCACTGGCCGCCGCCGGCTTCGACATGGGCATCGACGGCATCGACGCCAACTCCATCCAATACCAAAACGCCAACAACTCCGTGCGTGTCCCCGACGAGTTCATGCAAGCCGCCCTCACCGATGCCCCCTGGAACCTCACCGCCCGCACCGACGGCACCACCACCAAGACCGTTCCCGCCCGCAAGCTCCTGCGTGACATCGCCGAAGCCGCCTGGGAATGCGCCGATCCCGGCATGCAGTTCGAGACCACCATCAACCGCTGGCACACCGCCGCTACAACCGGCCCCATCAACGCCTCCAACCCCTGCTCTGAATACGTCCACCTCGACGACAGCGCCTGCAACCT
>JAAXHB010000191.1 GCA_012271125.1 Actinomycetota bacterium
ATGACGCCCTTGTTGCCGTGGCGTCCGGCGAGCTTGTCGCCGACGCTGATCTTGCGACGCTGTGCCACGTAAACACGCACAAGCTGGTTGACACCTGGGGGCAGTTCGCCGAACTCTTCGTCGTCACGGTCGAAAACCTTGACTTCGATGACCTTGCCGCCTTCGCCGTGGGGCACCTTGAGAGAGTTGTCACGAACGTCGCGTGCCTTGTCGCCGAAGATGGCTCGCAGCAGGCGTTCTTCGCCTGAGAGTTCGGTCTCGCCTTTGGGTGTGACCTTGCCGACGAGCACATCGCCGGGGCCGACTTCGGCACCGAGGCGGATGATGCCTCGCGAGTCGAGATCGGCGAGGATGTCGTCGGAGAGGTTGGGGACGTCTCTGGTGATTTCTTCTTCGCCGAGCTTGGTGTCACGGGCGTCGATCTCATATTCGTGGATGTGGATCGAGGTCAACACGTCGTCACGCACGAGACGCTCAGAGATGATGATGGCGTCTTCGAAGTTGTAACCCTCCCATGACATGAACGCCACGAGCAGGTTCTTGCCGAGTGCTAGTTCGCCATGATCCGTTGAAGGGCCATCCGCGAGGACTTCGCCGGCTTTGACCTTGTCTTTGGCTCGCACCAGAGGCTTTTGAGTGACGCAGGTGTCCTGGTTTGAACGCTGAAACTTGCGCACGTAATGACGGGTCTCACCTGCGTTTTTGTAGTTGACGTCGATGTGGTCCGCGGTGACGGAGGTGATGGTACCGTCTTCTTCAGCGAGGATCATGTCGGCGGCGTCGTGAGCAGCGCGCTTTTCCACGCCGGTGCCTACATAGGGTGCTTCGGGGCACACCAGCGGCACAGCTTGACGTTGCATGTTGGCACCCATCAGGGCGCGGTTGGCGTCGTCGTGCTCAAGGAACGGAATCAGCGCAGTGGCTACTGAGATGATCTGCTGCGGCGAAATGTCCATCATCTGGACTTCCTCCGCAGGCACGAAAGAAATCTCAGTGGTTGCGCCGAAGAAGACGTCACGTTCGAGCTGCAAGCGCAGGTCATTTAGCGACGCAGCCTGCGGCGAACGTCGTGCCAGCACGCGAGGGTTGATGAACTTGCCGGTGTCGTCAATCGGGGCGTTGGCCTGAGCGATGACGTAGTCCTCTTCGTCGTCGGCGGCGAGGTAGACGACTTCTTTGGTGGCTCGACCGTTTTTGACGACCCGGTATGGGGTCTCGATGAAGCCGAACTCGTTGATCTTGCCGAAGGAGGCGAGGCCGCCGATTAGTCCGATGTTGGGACCTTCGGGGGTTTCAATCGGGCACATGCGCCCGTAGTGGGAGAAGTGCACATCACGGACTTCGAAGCCGGCCCGTTCACGGCTGAGGCCACCGGGGCCGAGTGCTGAAAGGCGGCGACGGTGGGTCAGACCAGATAAGGGGTTGACCTGGTCCATGAACTGCGACAGCTGCGAGGAGCCGAAGAACTCCTTGAGCGACGCCACCACCGGGCGGATGTTGATAAGCGATTGCGGGGTGATGGCTTCGACGTCTTGGGTGGTCATGCGGTCGCGCACGACTCGTTCCATGCGTGATAGGCCGATGCGGACCTGGTTTTGGATTAGTTCACCGACGGTGCGGATGCGGCGGTTGGCGAAGTGATCCTGGTCGTCGAGGCGGTAGCCGGGCTCGCCTTTGGCGAGGTTGAGCATGTAGGTGACCGCTGCCAACATTTCACAGCGGCTCAGCACGGACTGGTCCTCATCGGGGAGGCGCAGTTCGGGCGGGACTGCCTCTGGGTCATCTGGGTCGACGGGGCGCAGCTTGAGGCCGAAAGTTTTTTTGAGGAACTGCATCTCGTCACGCAGCTTGCGGTTGAGCTTGTGACGACCGACCCGTGACAGGTCGTAGCGGCGTGGGTTGAAAAACGCCGAGTCGAAGAAGTTGCGTGCCGACTCGGGCGACACCGGCTCGCCGGGGCGCACTCGCTTGTAAATCTCGATCAGTGCTTCTTCACGGGTTTCGCCGATGTGAGATTGTTTTTCCCACTGCTCGGCTAGGAAGTCGAAATGCTCGACGAATTTCTCAAGAAAGCCGGGGTGGGTTTCCTCGTCATATCCGAGAGCTCGCAGCAAAGCGAATAGCGGTAGGCGACGTTTGCGGGCGACACGCACGCCGGCGGTGATTTCTTTGCGTGGCTTGTCCTCGACGTCGAACTCGACCCATTCGCCTCGATACGGGTGGATGGTGCCGGTGACGAGCTGATGCTTGGCGAAGTTTCGCAGTCGGTAACGCTCGCCGGGTTGGAAGATGACACCTGGTGAGCGCACCAGCTGAGAGACAACGACACGCTCGGTGCCGTTGACCACGAAGGTGCCTTGTTCGGTCATCATCGGGAAGTCGCCCATGAACACGACTTGTTCTTTTATTTCGCCGGTGGCACCGTTGAAAAAGCGCGCCCGTACGAAAATTGGCGCTGAGTAGGTGATGTCTTTTTCTTTGCACTCCTCCACGCTGAATTTCGGCGGAGGGAGCAGATCCTCGTCGTCTGGGTCGAACTCCAGCTCTAGCTCTAGTGTTCCCGAATAGTCCGTGATCGGCGATATGTCACGGAATGTGCGGGTCAGGCCTTCGCTTAAAAGTGTTGCGAAGCTCTCGCGTTGCACCGCCAGAAGATCCGGCATGGTGAGGATCTCTTGAAGGCGTCCAAACGAATAGCGTTCGCGGGTCGCGGCGCGTGAAGTCACGTAAATCTCCCGGGTGTTTCTGGCAGGGCAGAACCGTTGCTAGAGCGCGAAACGACAGCCAGAACCAGCTGCTTCGCTTCAGCGCTCAGCATCTTACCCCAGAGGCTACAGGTAAAGCTTATTTTTGCCAACCAGTTTTTCTTTCAGGTTTATTTAGCAATTGGTGTACTCACCAGTACATCGCTGTGCGGGTCGGGCGAGGATGCTTAGCGGTTAGGGGTGAGGCTTGAATGCGCGCAACCGCGTGCGTGAGCACATTTAAGCCCACCCCCAAAAGGCAACCCGACCCGCACGAAGCGGGCAGCTGGTTTAGGTGAGTTCGACTGTTGCGCCGGCTTCTTCGATGGCGGTCTTGGCGGCTTCTGCCTCTTCTTTAGACACGCCTTCGAGGATGGGCTTGGGAGCGTTGTCGACAACGTCTTTGGCTTCCTTGAGGCCGAGACTGGTGACGCCACGCACGGCCTTGATGACCTGCACTTTTGACGCTCCGACATCGGCAAGGACGACATTGAACGTGGACTGCTCTTCGTCGCCGCCGCCTGCTGCGGCACCGTCGCCACCAGCGGGGGCTGCGACTGCGACCGCTGCTGGTGCGGCTGCGGTGACATCGAAACGCTCTTCGAAGTCTTTGAGCAGCTGCGACAGCTCAAGCACTGTCATGCTGGATATGGAATCCAGGATTTCTTCTGTGGTAGCCATGATTAGCTCTCCTCTTCTTCTGGGTCTTCAGTGACGGCGCTCGTGGCGTCGTCACCATCATCAGTGACGGCGCTCGTTGCGTCGTCACCATCATCATCGTCAGATGCTTCATCGTCTGATGATTCATCTGTTGATTCCTCGACTTGTTCTTCCACCGCTTCCTCGACAGGCGCTTCGTCGGCGGCGTCATCGTCACTATCGTCGGTGACATCTTCGACAACAGCTTCTGGCGTTTCGTCGCCGGAGTCATCGCTGGNNGGTCCGCCGCCTTTGTCGATAAGTGACTTCAACGCATAAGCAAAGTTGCGTGGCAGTGCTGCCAACAACCCAGCAAAGCGTGACATCGGCGCACCAAACGCACCTGCCAACTGCGCCAGCAGCACCTCGCGAGACGGCAGCTCGGCCAGAGCGGTCAGGTCTTTCGGGCCCATCACGACGTTGTTCAAAACGCCGCCCTTAATAACTAGGGCTTCGTTGGCTTTGGCGAACTCCTTGAGCACCTTTGCGACGGCGGCAGCGTCACCGGCGGAGCCGCCGTCGTCGGGCAGTACGAAAGCGATGGCGGTGGGACCGCTCACGAGGTCGCCGAGGTCGACGTCTAGTTCGGC
>JAAXHB010000192.1 GCA_012271125.1 Actinomycetota bacterium
CGTCGTCGGTGGTGTAGGTGATGGTGAGCGAGTCGGGGGCGTCTTCGTCTTCGCCGAGCTTGTAGATGAGCTGACCGGCGAAGAAGCCGGCTTCGCCGTGGGAGACGCTGCTGGTGATGCGCGGGTTATTGCAGCCGGCGCGGCAGTCGTCGTTGTCAAAGACGTCGATGGCTTCGGTGATCGCGGGCTTGCCGGCACGGGTGATGGTGTGGGTTTCGTCGGTGAAGTCGTTGGAGAACTCCAGTTTGATAAGGATGCGCCCATAGCCAATGCCGCCATATGGGATGCCATTCGCGCCGTTGTAAAGGAGCGTTACCGATTCAGGCAGCGGATCAGTGACAAGGTTTCGAGTGACTTCCCGGTCTACGCATGGCGTTGGGTTTGGCTCGATGCCGTCGTTGTCGCCGTCATCATCCCAGCATTCAAAGTAGGTGGCAGTGTTGTTCTCATGAATTGTGAAGCTGAAGTTGATGCCAGGGACTTTCGCAACTCCGTCTTTGCAGGTGGTGCTTCCGCCATCGGACTTCTTGTTGTATTCAGGACAAATCATTGCTGGCTTGGCGGTGCCGAATGAAGGTCCGCGCACGCCTTCCCTGAGGACGGCCATACCGTTGCAGCCGAAGTGGCTGTCAGAATCGCAGCGGTCATTATCGCGTGGGATTACTGACACCGAAAGCTTGCCGTATGCAACAGGCTCAAAAGTGTTCTCATCGAAAGGCTGAGTGTCCATGATGACGAGATCAGGGCGGGGGACGTTTTCGCCGGAGTCGCCGACTAGGAGTTCGACCGTGCCGTATTCGAGGCCTGCCCAGGCGGAGTCGGTGGTGTAGGTGAACTGGACTGGATCGGAGTAGTCGATGACGATTTCGTTAGCACCGATGCTGTAGGTGAAGCCGTCGCCGGCGTTATTGACTGCGACGGTGCCGACACGTGGCTGGGTGAGAACACGTAGGTTTTGACAGCCGTCGACGCAGTCGTCGTTGGCTAGGGGGTGGAGGTTGTTGTCGTCGGGGTCGACGATGGCGACGGCGTCGAGGGCGGCAGGTTGGTTGCCAGCGGTGTTGGAGTCGGTGTCGTTGGCACGGTCGAGGATGATGGCGCTGTCGAAGGTGTCGTCGTTGAGGCCGTCACGATTGTTGAAGGTGATGGAGACGGTGACCGGAGTGGACTGGTTAGTGGTTCGGTAGGTGAAGGAATCGGTTGTAATGGCTGATGCGGCGGCGTCGCGGATATAGGTGATGGTGCCGGTGGCTTGATCGATACTGGTTGAGGAGCCGGAAGCGGGGGCGGTGCCAATGGCGATGCCAGCGCATTGGGTGGTAGTGCCGCAGTTGTCGTTAGCTGTGACGGCGATGGGGACTTCGACTCGGTCGAGGCCGCGGCGGTTAATGGTGACGGCGTCGGCTACGAGGGTGTCGGCTGAGGGGTCGGCGAGGGTGATGGAGACCCAGGCGTAGCGTGCGGGCGTGTTAGCAGTGTTGGTGGAGTAGGCGAGCCAGACCGGGGTGGGGGCGGCGACGCCAGTGGGGATGCTGTAACGCAGCTGTGGTGAGGTGCCGGCGTTGATGATGGTTGCGGTGCCGACTGTTGGGGGCACGGCGATGGCGAGGCCGGCGCAGGAGGTCTTGTAGTCGTCATCGGGGGCGTGGTCGGCGATGCAGGTGTCGTTGCTGAGGATGTTGACTTCGACTGTGGCGGCAGCGGTGCCGGTGCGTGCCATGGTGGCGGCGTCGGCGGCGAGGTCGTCGTAGTTGTCGATGTCGATTTCAACCCATGCGCCATTACTGGAGGAGTTGGGGGTGTAGTAGAGGAAGTCGTCATAATCGACAAGTGAGTCGGAGGCGGGGATGCGGTAGGTGATGGAGTTGTTTAGTTCGATGGTGGCGTTGCCATGCTGAGGGCCGTAGCTGTTGCTGATACGGAGGGTGCCGAGGCATTTGCCGGCTGTGTCACGCCCGGAGCGGCCGCAGTGGTCGTTATCTATGACATTGAAGGTGACGCCTACGGCTTGACCACCGGCACGTTCGATTGTGAAGGTGTCATCAGCGGGCTGGTCGTTGCGGTAGTAGCCGTCGCGGAACCTGCCTACGCCGATGGTGACGGTTGCCCAGTCTTCTTCATCGGTGGTGGAAGTGGTGGAGAGCTTGACGGTTTCGACGAAGTTGTTGATGTCGTTGCCGTTGTCTAGATAGTTGGCGGCGAGGCTGTAGTTGAGTGCCTTGTAGTTGGTGCCGGCGACGGTGACATCAACGAGAGCGGCTGAGCCGTGCTCAGGTTGTTCTTCGATGGTGAGACCGGCGCAGTCGTTGATGCAGACAGCGTCGGTGAGGATTATCGGGGATTGGCCGTCTTCGAAGCCTTCGCCTGAGTCTTCGTAGTCGCCGTCGTTGTTGCCGTCATGATCGATGGGGATGGGATGCCATGGCGGGTTGGAGCCGATTAGGCGATAGCGCTTGACGCCGTAGTTGACATCGGCGAGAGAGTCGACGTTGGTGAAGTTGATGGTGACGGTGGCATGGTCTGTGGCATTGCCGCCATCGCCGGTGGTGCCGTAGGTGAAGGTGGTGCTGTTGGCGAACTTGGTTGAGTCGCCCGATTCGGCAGGGGCTGTGTAGGTGATGGTACCGTTGGCGTTAACCGTGGCGGAGCCGATGGCTGGGCCAGAGCCTTGGACGGCGAGGCCGGTGCAGCCGCTGCCGCAGAGGTCATTAGCGGTGGCGTCGATGGTGACAGTGGCGACTTTGCCGGCGTAACGCTTGAGGTTGACCGAGTCATCGTTGAGCTCGTCTGAGCCGGAGGGGGCGATGACAAGCTCAACGGTGCCGTAGTCGGCTGCTTGAGAGTTATTTGTGGTCTTGTAGGTGAAGGTGAGAGTTTCGGCTCCAGCGGAGGTGCCGTCGGCGATGGTGTAGGTGAGCCTGTCGCCGGCGTTGTTGACGCCAATATCGCCGGCGATATTTTCGGCACCGAGGGCGAGGCCGGCACAGTTCGTGGCGCAGATGTCGTTGGCCAAGACGTCGAGCTCGATGTTGGTGAGGGCAGCGGTGCCGGAGCGGGAGATGTAGAAGCGGTCGTCCTGGAGGGCATCAATGTTGGTGACGTTGATGGTGACGGTGCCGTTGCCCGTTGGGTCACGGGTGGTGTAGGTGAAGGTGATCGTGTTGGACGCCAGGGTGGTGCTGGCGGGCAGGGTGAAGACGATGTAATCGCCTTCTTCGCGTTCGGTGTAGCCGGCGTCATCGTCGTCGATTACTACGGCTTCGCCGACGTCGTTAGTGCCGTCGTTGGGCTGGGAGGTGACGGTGAGGTAACGGCAGTCGCCGGCGCAGTTGTCGTTGCCGAGAACGTCGATTTCAAGGGTGAGGTCGAGGCCGGCTTCGCGGCGGGCTTCGACGGTATCGGGTGAGAGGACGTCGCCGGTGACGATGCGGAGGCGCACTTCGGCTTCGCCGCCGTCGGAGATTTGGCCGGTTGCGTAGGTGAAGTAGACGCCGCTGTCTGGGGAGGCGACGCCGTCGGCGAGGGTGTAGACGATGTGGCGTCCGTCGTCGCTGGTGGCGAGTGAGCCGGGGGCGGTGGCGTCGTCGGAATAGTAGGGGCCGTCGACGACACGCAGGCCAGCGCAGTTGCTGGCGCCGCAGGCGTCGTCTGAGAGGACGTCAACGCTGGCGGTTAGTGCGCTAGTGCCGGCACGTGGTATGTAGTAGGTGTAACCGTCGAGGAGGATGTCGTTGGTGACGTTGAAGTTGACGGTGACTCGGGCACCGACGGTTTCGGCGATGGTTTCAGAGGCGGCGGTGCCGTAAGTGAAGGTGACCGGGCCCCAGGCGATGCCGTCTTCGGGGACGGTGTAGGTGATGACAGTGCCTCCGAGAGCGACCTCGGCGGTGCCGAAGCTGACATCAGAGACGGTGCCGTCGAGGGCGACATTGCGGCGGACGGGGTCGGTGAGGATGACTAGTCCGCCGCATCCGGCACCGCAGGCATCGTTGGCGAGGACGGGGATTGTGTAGGTGACCTCTTCGACTTCGGTGCGGTCGGCAGTGAAGGTGTCGTGTTGTAAGACGTCTGAGCGGGCGATGTCTATGGTGACAGTGCCGGGGGTGTAGGACTCGTTGCCGATTTGGACATTGTCGGTGTCGTAGGTGAAGCTGACCTGAGCTGGAGCTGCATCGCCGGCTTGAAGAGTGAACACGGCATTGTTGTTGGAGTCGATAGTGGCTCGACCGGCGGCGGGGTGGGCGAGGACGCGCAAGCCGGTGCAGCCGCCGGCGCAGTCGTCGTTGGCTAGGACGTCGACACGGAAGGTGACAGGCTCGGTGCCGGAGCGGGCGATGCGGTGGTTGTCGTCGTTGAGTTCGTCGGGCATTGCCAGGTCGACGGTGACACGGGCGGGGGTGTTGGAGCCGGTGGTGGTGTAGGTGAAAGAGACCGTGTCGGGCAGGCCGGAGCGAGTGACGAGGGTGTAGGTGAGGGTGTCGCCGCCGCTGCTGGTGACGATGCCGGTGGCAGGGTGCTCGACGACTCGCAGGTTGGCGCATGGGTCGTTGGCACCGCAGTTGTCATTGGCGATGACGTTGACTGAGACGCTTGAGGCGTTGCGGTTGTTGGGATCAAACAGGGCGGCGGAGTCATTGACGAGGGTGTCTCTGCCGTTTTCGCCGATGATGATTTCGGCGATGGCGTATTCGTT
>JAAXHB010000193.1 GCA_012271125.1 Actinomycetota bacterium
CGGATGGGCGTGCCCCAAAATCTGTGGCCCGTAGCTGTTGACATAGTCGATGTAACGAGTGCCGTTTTCGTCCCACACATAAGGGCCATCGCCGCGGTACACAAAATACGGCGTGCCCCCAACAGATCGAAATGCTCGCACCGGTGAGTTCACCCCACCGGGGATCACCTGCTGGGCTTGCTCAAACAGCTCCTCGTTCGCGTCGCTATTGGAGCCGTCGCTGTCATTGATGATGCCATTGACGCCAGCAGCGACGTCGCCCATGTCGTTGCTCAATCCGCCCGCCGCAACTGCTCACAAAGCTGCCGCGCAAAGTAGGTCAAGATCACATCCGCCCCTGCGCGCTTAATCGCCAACACATGCTCATGCGCGACAGCTTCCAAATCCAACCAGCCTCGCTGCGCCGCGGCATGCACCATCGAATACTCACCCGACACGTGATACGCAGCAATCGGCACATTCAACTCCCGCCGAGCCGTTGAAATCACATCCAAATAGGGGAGTGCCGGCTTAACCATCACAATGTCGGCACCCTCATCAACGTCTGCCTGCAGCTCCCGTGTCGCCTCACGAGCATTGGCAACATCTTGCTGATAGCCCTTGCGATCCCCACCACCGGCGATTTCCACATTGACAGCATCTCGAAACGGCCCATACAACGTCGTTGCATACTTCGCCGAATACGCCATGATCACCGTGTCCGCACACCCAGCCGAATCCAACGCTTGACGAATCGCCCCAACCTGGCCATCCATCATCCCCGACGGTGCCACCACATGCGCCCCCGCGTGCGCCTGCGCAACCGCAATTTGACCGTAAGCCTTGATGGTTTCGTCATTGTCGACATTTCCGTCTGCGTCCAACACCCCACAATGCCCATGATCGGTGTACTCATCAAGACACAAATCCGCCGCAATTACTAAGTCGTCACCGACATCTGCACGTAAGTCTTCTAACGACTTTTGGACGATGCCATTCCACGACCACGCCTGTGAACCCTGATAATCCTTCTCAGCGGGAATGCCAAACAAAATCACTCCGGCGACCCCTAGCTCCGCCAACTCAGTCACCTCAGCCCGCAGCGAATCCCGAGTGTGCTGCACCTGATGAGGCAATGACTCAATCGGTTGCGGCTCCGAAATGTCCTCACGCACAAATAGTGGAGCGATCAGGTCAGCCGAGCTCAGATGATGCTCTGCCACCATCCGTCGCAGCGCAGCGGTGCGCCGCAAGCGCCTAGGTCGTTGCTGGGGAAAACCCACAGGCTCAGGGTAACCCTGTGCGCTTTAAGGCCTCTATGAATTGATTATGAACTGACGTGCTCCACCAGTGCTTCAACTACCCCATCAATGTCATGTTGGGATGCCTCAACGGTCACTGCTACACCTAACGACTCAGCCGTCTCCGACGTTGCCGGCCCTATCGATACAACTAACGACGGAATCTGTGACACCTGCGCCAATAGTTGTTCCACTGTTGACGACGACGTGAACACCACCGCATCCGCACCGACAACGTCATCACGCTGCGCCTCCGTCAGCTCAGCCGGCAAGGTTTGATAAGCGGCGACGTCCACAACGCTCCAGCCCATCTCCCGCAAACCATCCGGCAGCACCTGCCGTGCCTTCGCCGCCCTCGCCAACACCACCTTGCCGCCCCGCCTATCAGGCCTTGGAAACACCTCCAGCAAACCTTCAGCAATCGATCGATCCGGCAACACATCCACCCGCAACCCGCAATCGGCAGCCGTCCTAGCCGTCCCCGGCCCAATCACCGCCACCTTCACACCATCCGCAAGAGGCTCCTCCAAGGCTTGTGCCACACAACGCGCCCCGTTCGGACTCGTCACCACAAGCCAATCTCTTGCCTCCAGCTCACCAAGCGCTTCCCGTAATGCCACCCCATCGTCATCAGGTTCAGCAACCGCAATTACCGGAGCACTCACCACCGCCGCCCCCTGCGCCGACAACGCCTCCACAAGCGGCCCAGCCTGTGACCCGCTACGACACACCACCACCCTCAACCCCACCAACTCACTCATTGACAATCCTCAGTAAATGTCTCGCCACAGAACTACCTAGTTCATGTGGGTCCTCACCCTGTTCAGTGTGACGTTCCACCCCTCCAGCAGCAGTCGCCAAGACGCCGGTCAACTCCAATGTGTCGGACAAAAAGGCGTATGCCCCAGCGGGGGTCTGACAGTCGCCGCCTAATTCAGCAAGAAATGCTCTCTCAGCATCTACAGCTCTTCTTGTCGCCTGATCCTCAATACCCACCAAAAGCTCCTTCAGTTCATCATCGGCACGACACTCAACTGCAATAGCCCCTTGTCCAACTTGTGGCACAAACTCTTCAACCGGCAACGGATCAACCACCTCCGGCTCTCGCCCCAATCTGTCAAGCGCCGCCTTAGCCATAACAATCGCATCAAAGGAACCCAGCCTCTCTAGTCGAGTGTCAATATTGCCCCGCAACTCCACAAACCGCAGGTCAGGGCGCATATGCGCCAACTGAGCCCGTCGCCTCGGTGCCCCCGTTGCCACAGTCGCTCCCTCAGGCAGGTCAGCCAACCGACATCCAACCAAACAATCCTGCGGATCGCCTCGTTCAAGCACAGCTGCCAACGCCAAACCTGAAACAGTCGTCGACTGCAAGTCCTTCGCGGAATGAACCGCCACATCAGCCCGGCTGTCCAGAACCGCAGCTTGAACGTCGCTTACAAAAACACCCTTGCCACCAATTTCTTGGATCGGCACATCAGCCTGCCGGTCACCCGCAGTTGTTACCTCAACAATCTCAGCATCAACGTCAGGCTGTCGCTCCCGCAGCAGCTCAATCACGTAGTTCGTCTGCCAAATAGCCAACGGGCCACGCCGAGTAGCAACCCGAATCTTCATCGGCATAATCGCCGGGCTGGGCTATAGATCAAACAGATCGCGGATGGCCTCCGCCAAACGATCTCCACGAGCATGCCCAGCCGCATCCTTGAGACGCACCGTCGGCTCATGCAGCATCTTGTTCGTGACGCCTCGCACCAGCGACTCCACCGCCGCCAACTGCGCCGGCGTCAACTCACTCAAGCGAGCCTCATAGCGTGCCAACTCCGCCTCACTAATCTCGCTCGCCCGCTCTCGCAACGCCGAAATCACCGGCGCAACACTTCGAGCCGACGTCTCCAACTGAAACCGCTCCGTCTCCGCCGCAACAATTTCACGCACCTTGTCAGCTTCAGTGCTTCGATCAGCTCGCCCAGCCTCCACATAAGCGTTGACGTCATCCATATTCAGCAACGTCACCCCGTCCAAATCCCCCGCAGTCACCTCAACGTCACGCGGCACCGCCACATCAATAATCAACAACGCCTTGCCGTCACGCTTCGACATGACCGCATCGATGCTGCTGTGCTCCAAAATGATCTCCGACGCACCCGTGGTCGTCATCAACAAATCCGCATCCACAAGCACAGTCGCCAAGTCCTCCAACGGAACAGCCCGCCCACCACACTCCTGAGCCGCTGCCACCGAACGCTCAAATGTGCGACTCGCCACCGCTAAATCCGCCAGCCCAGCATCCGCCAACGCTTGCAAAGTGCCCTTAGCCATCGTGCCCGCACCCAATAACAACACACGCCGCCCCTCAAGCCCTTCGCCACCACCAAATCGCTCTGCAGCCAACGCAACCGCTGCTTGTGAAACCGAGGCAATGCCCTTGCCAATGTCAGTAGCTGACCGTGCCTGTTTGCCAGTCTCCAAAGCCCGTGAAAACAGCCGATCCAGCCTCGACCCAACCGTGCCCTCGCCCTGCGCCGCCTGATACGCCCCGCGCACCTGCCCCAAAATCTCATGCTCGCCAATCACCACCGAATCAAGCCCAGCCGCCACGCCAAACAAATGCGAAACCGCCTCAAGGTCATGACGGGTATAAAGCTGATCCGACAACTCCTGGGATGAAATCCCCGAATGACGTGCCAAAAAGTCCCGCACATCAGCACACCCGCCATGAAAAAGCTCCGCTTCGGCGTAAATCTCAATGCGATGACACGTCGACAGCACCACAACCTCGTTGAGATTGTCGCTGCCCGTAAGCGTCGCAAGCGCCTTGGGCAAATCGTCAGCTGAAATCGTCAGCCGTTCAAGGACATCAAGCGAACTTGTGCGATGAGTGGCACCCATCGCGATTAGCGACACGGTGCAAGTCTAATGACCCCGCCCTTACCCCTATCTTGCCAAAAAGAAAAGTTGCAACACTCCCGCGCCGGCGATCAACACCAACAACGCAACAATCGCAATGGTGGTTCCCCTTCTCATATCTTGGGCCTCATATTCCCCTCAGCGTTTGCCTAACTCGACCTGGGTAACGGTACCCGCTGACCCACCCTCAGCCGGACGAATCCTCACTTCGGTGCCTTCGCCAATGCCCAGCTCAACTGCCGCCGACCGGCGACACATCGCCAATGACACCAGCCCCACCGAATCCACCACTAATCCAATCTTGCCCACGTCAATATCGTCGTAAGTGCTCGCTACCTCAGCCGTGCGAATATCGTCGTCCATGCTCAACTGAATCACTGCCCCAAACACCACCAGATCATCCATGGCTAAGTTCAGCTGACAGTTACCGAAGCGATCCACCCACAAGACTTCCGCTACAAGATCATCGCCATCCATTTGGCTCACCGGCATCGTCGCCGGCGTCAAGCTAGCAGTGTCAATTTCATTGCCCAGCTCGCCTAGCTCCACACCTTCGGATAGATGTGCCGCAGCTGGCGCAAACACATCCCTCCCCGCAAAAGTGATCCCATGCTCTGGACTCTGCTCAAGCTGATAGGTGGTATTGGTCAGCTCCACCGCACGAGTTGCCCCACCCACAAGTGCTACCGCCGGCCCCAGCAAACCATTGTCCGGTCCGACCAGCACCGATGCCCCATCACCTACCTCTACCGCCACCGCTCGCCGACTTCCACCAACCCCTGGATCAACAACAGCAAGCACCACCCCCGGGCACAGATACGGCGCAGAGCGTGCCAGAGCTAGCCCTCCGGCACGCACATTGTGCGGCGGTATCTGATGGGTGACGTCTATCACACGTGTTGTTGGCGAAATCCCCGCAATAACCGAATGGACCACCCCAACAAACTCATCCGCTAACCCATAGTCCGACAAAAACGAGACTGTCTCGTAACGCTTTGACATGTCTCAACTAGCTCTAGAGCTAGTCGTTACCCAGCTCAACCGACCGTTGCTTCGCTGCCGCGATGACCCGGTCAATCAGTCCCATGAAATCAGCGTCACTCAACACACCTAACCCAGCTGCCGTCGTCCCTCCAGGCGAAGTGACGTTTTCCCGCAGCTGTCCCGCAGCATCGTCGGATTCCGCCAATAACTTCGCCGCCCCCAGCAATGTTTGTCGCGTCAAGGCATTAGCAACCTCTTCAGATAAGCCTTGCGCCACACCCGCAGCGGTCATCGCCTCAGCCAAGTGAAACAAGTACGCCGGTCCACTTCCCGACAAAGCCGTCACCGCATCCAGATCGTCCTCGCTCACTTCAACAACTTTGCCTACCGCTTCAAGAATCCCTCTCGCCCACACCAGATCGTCGTC
>JAAXHB010000027.1 GCA_012271125.1 Actinomycetota bacterium
GAACCTTTACACGTCTTCGAAGAGCAAGCCAAAGAGTAAAACCAGACCGAAGAGTAAAACCAGTCTGGCAACCAGTAACCGCCGTCGTCATATTGCCCCAAGCGCAAATAGGTTCTGGCGGTTCGGGTTTCCAGCAGTCATCGGAGTAATAGCACTCTCCGCAGTTGCGCTAATCGTTGTCGGAGCTCGGGAGGTCATTGATAGCACTATTGGCACCAGCGATGCGTCCACGATCACCGACCCCACTCAGCCTGGTTACTTAGCAACAGTTGCGCCAACACAAAGCTTGCTTATAGCTCACAGTGATCCCGATAGCGGTGATCAATTAGTCGGTGTCACCATCATGATTATTTCCGATGAACGCACCGGAGCGATATTGCTACTTTCCCCACGCCTCCAAAACGACAACGGCACAGTGCTAGCCGATGCATATAACGCTGGCGGGATAGATGCTTTAGAAGGTGCTGTTGAAACAATTTTTGGACTCGGATTTGAAGAAACACAAGACTTGCCCACAACCACCCTGGCAACAACGCTGAGCCTTGCTGAGCCCTATCAATATCAGCTTCTTGATGACCTCATCAGTGTTGATGGTGACGGCAACACCATGTTGGCGTTTGAGGCGGGAACGCTTGAATTGACCGGCGAACAGGGTGCCGATCTATATCGCTTGATAAACCCAGGAGAGGTTGATGGCAATCGTGTTGAGCGTCAGCGAGTGTTATGGGAGCAGTGGCTTGACATGTTGAATCAGGCAGATGATGTCACACTGGTTGTTCCACCATTTGAAGACGGAATTTCGCACTTCCTGCGTGAGCTTGCGACACGAAATCTGGTGATTGAATCAGCGCCGGTGGTCGCTGCCGATGAAGATGTTTCTAGCTACATGGTGGGTGATACCGCTGAACGGTGGATCGCTGAAGCTGTGGAAAGTTTTATTCTCTGGCCGACAGCACCTTCTACCTTCTATGTTCCAACTGTTGAGGTGCTAGACGGTGTCAGCAATCCGGATCTGCGTCTCGTGGTAGCTCGCCAAGTTATTGACGCTGGCGCAATCGTCACCGTGGCGGGAAATAATGAGTCATTTGGTGTTGCTGAAACCGTGGTCGTGTATGGCCGAGCAGAGATTCAGGACGAAGCCGAAGACATTGCTATTGCGCTTGCGCCTTTGATGGCTACCGGCCAGGCAGCTGGTGTGTCATACCAATCTCAAAGCGATGAGCTGGGCTACGCTGACATCACCGTGATTATTGGTGCTGACATTGCTACCTGACAGATCACCACTTTCGCGCCTGTGAGCTCAAGCCTGTGACCGCAAACTGGTGCCTGTCATGAATCTGGTGCCTGCCATGAAACTGGCAACTGTCATGGCTGCAACAGTGGCGCTAGAAGCACTTTGGAAATAACACCCACCGAAGTCGCAACCGTAGCCGCGGCGGCTTGCGAACATAAGGGCGGAACCGATCCGGTTGTCATAGACGTTTCTGAAGTGTTGGTAGTGACAGATTTGTTTGTGATCACCAGTGCAAAAGTCGCCCGTCAAGTTAAGGCAATCAGCGACGCAGTTGAAGAAGCGCTCACGGATTATGGGTTAAAGCCTCGTGCCATAGAAGGGCTTGACACTGCCCAATGGGTACTAATGGATTACGGAAGCGTCGTCGTTCACGTTTTGGATGAAAAGCATCGCGAGCTTTACCAGCTTGAACGTCTCTGGGGCGATTGTCCTACGGTTGACACCTCAGCGTTGCAGGCGTACCGGAGTTGAAACCTCAGCGAAGAAGTCGTTGCCCTTGTCGTCGATCACTATGAAAGCTGGAAAGTTTTCTACTTCGATTTTCCAAATTGCTTCCATGCCAAGCTCTGGATATTCCAGCACCTCTACTTGACGAATCGCATCCTGAGCCAAACGAGCCGCTGGTCCACCAATAGAGCCCAAATAAAACCCACCATGTTGAGCGCAGGCGTCGGTGGCATGTTGAGACCTGTTGCCCTTAGCAAGCATTACCAACGATCCGCCAGCAGCTTGGAATTGCTCCACATAGGAATCCATCCGCCCAGCAGTTGTCGGCCCAAATGACCCTGAGGCGTAACCCTTGGGTGTTTTTGCAGGGCCTGCGTAATAGATCGGATGATCACGCAGGTAATCAGGCATTGCCTCTCCTGCGTCCAGGCGTTGCTTGATCTTTGCGTGGGCTATGTCACGTCCAACCACAAGGGGTCCGGTTAAAGAGACCCGTGTCTTGACCGGATAGCTGCTCAGTTGAGCACGAATTTCTTCCATCGACAAGTTGAGGTTTACGTTCACTTCTTCACTTGAAAGCTCATCTGGGTCCGTGTCTGCCAAAAATCGTGCTGGATCGGTTTCTAACTTCTCTAGGAACAGTCCCTCGGACGTGATTTTTGCCTTGGCTTGACGATCTGCCGAACAGCTGACCGCTATTCCGACTGGGTTTGAGGCACCATGGCGAGGCAAGCGGATAACCCGCACGTCATGGCAAAAGTACTTACCACCAAATTGTGCGCCAATCCCAAAAGTGCGAGTCAGTTCAAGGATTTTTTGTTCCCATTCGAGATCACGAAAGCCGTGGCCGGTTTTGGCATCGCCTTCGGTTGGCAAAGTGTCTAGGTACTTGGCAGATGCGAGTTTTGCGGTCTTGAGATTGTGCTCAGCAGAGGTTCCACCCACAACAAGTGCTAGGTGATACGGAGGACAAGCCGCGGTGCCGATCTTGCGCAGGGTTTCGTCGCAAAAGTCGAGCAAGTTGTCCTCGGTCAAGAGTGCTTTGGTTTCTTGATACAGAAACGACTTGTTGGCAGAGCCACCGCCTTTTGCCAGATACAACAGCTCGTAAGTGTCGCCCGGCACGGAATGAATCTCAATTTGAGCGGGCAAGTTATTACCGGTGTTGACCTCAGTGAACATGTCCAACGGCGCTAGTTGCGAATAGCGCAAGTTTGCGATGTTGTAGGTGTCGTACACACCTCGTGAAATGGCTTTGGCGTCGTCACCAAATGTCAGCACTCGTTCACCTTTTTTGGCGAAGATCACCGCAGTACCGGTGTCTTGGCACATCGGCAACACACCGCCGGCGGCAATGTTGGCGTTCAGTAGCAGTTCGGTTGCTACGAAGCGGTCGTTTTCTGACGCTTCTGGGTCGTCAAGAATTGCTCGTAGTTGGCTTAGATGCTCTGTGCGCAGAAAGTGCGCAATGTCGTGCATCGCTTCTGCGGTGAGTCGAGTCAACGCTTCCGGTTCAACCCGCAAAAATTGTGTACCGTCAAGTTCTTGAGCGCTGACTCCTTCGGAGTTAACTAGTCGATACTCGGTGTCGTCGTCTCCTAAAGGCAAGAGATCTGAATAAGCAAATTCAGACATATCTCATCTAGCTCGCCGCAGCTGTGTTTCTGTCAAACACAGCTGCGAATAGGCCTGTCTAGGCCGGAGTCCCCTCAAACGGATTCGGGTCGCGCTCGTCCCCGATGACAGGTCGAGCCCATTTTGTGACCTCAGACACTGCTTCGGCAACGTCACGCCATTCTTGTGGGTTCCAGCCCTGCGCAGTAGCGGCAATCGAACCGTCTTGAAGCACAAACAGAAACGCCGGCAACATGGTCAAGCCAAGTCCTTTGATCAGCTCTCGATTCGGGTCGGTGAAAGTCAAAATGTCACTTGACCAGGGGCCAAGAAAACGTTTAGCACCCTCGTCGTCGCAGGTCAAAATCCAACAGGTGCGACATCCCGCCCCTTGATAAGAAACCAAGACCCGCCGTGCGGTGGACAAAAGAGATGCGCTTTCGGCTGTGTAGGGATCAAGCACAACTGGAACCAGCGGAAACGTTGTCAGCCAGTCCTCAAGGGGGCGCTGTGCTTTTCCGCCGAGTGCAGATAAGTCAACGTTTAGGGGCGCGGTGCTAACGGTCACGGGCATCAAACTACAGCTCAGCGCCGCCAACTCTCACGTTTTTAAACGCTAACTCTCACGTTTTAAATAGGCACGCCAGCGCATGACTTCTACGCTCAAGGCGTGCATCCAATGGAACGGCTGCGATACGTGGCAGGTGCCTCAGATGTGGACGCGCTCACCTTGGTATATGAATCCGCCCCGGCGCTTGTAGCACTTGCCGGCTCAACTAGTGAGCTGTTGATGGCTTGTCGACAGCTGGTCGCACACCATTTCACTTGCGGGCCGCTGATTTCACTGTGCGCTCAAATGCTCACCGCCCCCGACCCACACGCCGCAGCTGATGAGGTGCTCAAGCGCCTTGAAAATGACCCAACCCCTGAAATCGTTAAGGAGGCACTGGCTGACTTTCAAGCTTCTCATGCCCCCGAGCCGCTAGTTGTCGCCTCAGACTGCGTGTCATCAACCCAGGCCATCTTTACAACTCGAACCTTTACAACTCGAACAATGTCTACTCAAACAATGTCTGCTCAAGACGTTCATTCACAACATCCCATTACGGAGAAGCACGAACCTCTTTCTGATAGTGATGCGTCTCATGAGCGGTGGCTTCAGGTGGGGGAAGGGTGCCATCTCCCCGTAGGCATGTTTGCCGTAGTTATTAACCCTGCCGTTAATGATGACAAAATTAATGGTGGCAAAATGCCAGTCGTGCGCATCGCTGACACCTTCAGCATCACAGATACCTTCAGCAAGGTCATCATCCCAACCGGTGCCTATACACCCGCAGAGTTTGCTCAAGTTCACCCAACATGTCCCAGTGTCTTGGAACTCTTACAGTAGAGAACCAATGAGAAAGAACCAATGAAGAAAACCAATGAGTTTTGATTCAGCCGAGTTTCGACGAGTGCTCGGTAGTTACCCCACAGGCGTCACGGTCGTTACTGCTCAATGCGTTGATGGTCCCGCTGGTATGACGGTCGGATCGTTTGCAAGCGTTTCGCTTGACCCGCCGCTGGTTTCATTCTGTCCCGCGAGTACTTCGACGACCTGGATACGTATGAGCAAAGTCGGGAGCTTCTGTGTCAACGTCTTAGGCGCTGATCAGCTCGATATATGTACAACCTTCGCATCCGAAGTCCCCGATCGTTTCGACGGGCTTTCAATACGCGCCGAAATTACCGGAGCTCCAGTCATCAACGGTTGTCTTGCTTGGATTGACTGCGAAACTTACGCCACCCACGATGGGGGAGATCACAGCGTGGTCATCGGCAAAGTGGTGGGGATAGGAACCGAAAGCCAAAGCGAACCTTTGGTGTTTCTCGGTGGCAACTTCGGCACGTTTGCCGAGTTGTAGGCACAGAGTTGTAGCCAAGTCGAATACTGCCTTGTTGCACCATCGACACCTAAACCAATTCGACCAAGTCAAGATTTGATAGCCCCAGATTCGATAAGCACAGATTCAATAACCCCAGATTTGATAAGCCCAGATTCAATAAGCAAGGAGTGCTATGCCGTTATATGCATTAGGTGATGATGAACCTGTTATCGACCCAACCGCCTACGTCCATCCCGAAGCCGTGATCATCGGCAAGGTCACGCTTGGCACTGAAGCCAGCGTCTGGCCTAACGCTGTGCTTCGAGGCGACGACGGAAGAATCGTTGTAGGTGCTCGAAGCAATGTTCAAGACGGTGCCGTTATCCACTGCACCGACACTCTCGACACGATCATCGGCGAGGACTGCACTATCGGCCACCTTGCCCATCTCGAGGGTTGCATAGTCCACGACCGTTCACTGATCGGCACCGCCTCAGTCGTTCTTCACAAGGCCGAAATAGGTCCGCACGCCTTAGTCGGTGCCAACGCCACCGTGACCGGCGGAACCATCGTCCCTCCTGAGGCAATGGCACTCGGCACACCCGCCAAAGTCAGAGAAAATGCCCTCAAGCCAAACCAAAACCTCCTTAACGCTGACATCTACGTCCAACGCGCCCACCACTACCGCACCTCCCTCCGCCCCCTGACCCCTCTCCAACCTTGACGGGTTTCACTTGGAAAGTTTTTCCTGCTCCAGAGCGGCTTCAACTTCGAGCCTGAACCGTTGGGCTTTATCAGGCTTGAATGTGCTCACGCTAAACGC
>JAAXHB010000194.1 GCA_012271125.1 Actinomycetota bacterium
TCCTGCTTCGCTAACTCCCGTTGCGCAAACTCCACCCACAAATCATTCAACGATTTCTCCGGATTTCCTGAGCCAACCACCTTCCAGCGCTTCCATCCATTGGTTGGCTTCGGGTGACGGATGTGTCTGCCAGCACCTGATGGGGTATCGAAGTCCTGTCCGTCGGTCCGAATTTGACCATTTTCTAGAACCGTTGCTTCATAGTGATTGCCATGCCAAACCAGCCGCAACTTTGCCCCAACCTCGAGCAATCCTTCTTCAATTAAACGCATCACCCCCCGATCTCGCTTTTCCTCCTTTTTGAACAGCAAGAGCTCTCGTGAATCGTCTTGGGGTTTGGTTATTATCGGACCGTTCACTATTGGTTTTCGTGGAACGCTGACAGAAGAAAAGCCGATCATCATCAAGATTTGTTCGATTATGCGAGGGAACTCGTGAAGGGTTGCCTGTCTGTGAAGGTTGAGATTCCCTCCGCTAGTGCTTTGATCTGGATCTACGATGGCCCAGTCACACAACGAAAGCTGTTGGTAAATCTCATCTTCTAACCAACGCAGCTCAGCTAGATCCCAAGCCGTATCAGAAGAGCTAACCATTGCTACTGCTCTAGTCCAAGTCAACTTACGAGCAACCGTTGTGTCGCGCGAGCTTCGGTGATAGTTAATTCGGCCCTTTACTCCCGTTCGTGCCGCTGACATGCCGACGTATACCTTGCAGCGACCTTTGCTGGTGGGTTCGATCAGGACATAAACCCCAGGACGTTCCCAATATTCATCTAATTTGGGAACATTGCCATGTTCAACTATTGCGACGAGTGCCTTATCTGGCTTACTCACGTCGATCTCAATGAAATGACCTTCGTCGAACGCGCTTTTCGTATTGCCTACTAGACGAAGCTCGGCTAAGAGGGGGAATCTTCTACGCATCCATCGATCTCCTAATAACCATCCTTAGAGCTGTGGACATTGGTGAACGCAGCAAGTTAAGGCTAGTTTCATCAGGTTGAAAGTGGTTGTCATCACCTTTTGAGTGATGACATAGAGAAAACGACAATTAGGTTTCCAGCAGTGACCGGAGGGTGGTGGGGAGGTGGTGAATTGGCAGTAGCTGCTCAGGTCGTCGTCTGAGTTTGAAGGTCACGCTCTGCCCCTCAGCCATGCGCACCAACTTCCCAGGCTGCTGTGTGGCTAACTCCTCTTTGCTCCAGCACCCAAACACCAGACCATCTGGCTGAACACCAAGACACAGCAAGTAGTCGTACTCGCGGTCATAGCGCACATGGTTGAACTGGAACCCGCCCTTGGTGTCCTCCGATGCCGTCTTGACCTCAAAGCGCAGGTCACCAATAGCAAGGTCGACACCAAGCCGAGACTTAGCAATTGGTTGGGCGTCAATGCCGAACTGCTTGAGGTAGCGGCGCACAAACTCTTCACCAACGCGTCCTCGGTTGGTGTTCTCGATTTGGCGGAACTGACCAAGCGGAGCACCGCTCCAGCGGTTGTCCGGTACTTGGGTTTTGATGATTTGTTGCATCAATTCGATAGCGTTCATGGGTCTCTCCCAGATTGAGCGGCGGCCATCCCGCTTCCAAAACACAAGGAAGTAGGAATGGTTTTTCCGGGCATGAACTTGCCGATTGACCCGACTCACGCCAGGCCTGTTCATTCGCTGAACCACAAACAAATCTTCGGCTTGAAAGCCAACCTGTTCGCAGTGCTGTGCGATTTCAATGTGAGTGAAACGCTGCTGATTCGCGCACACCTCATCTTGACACTTAACGATCAGCACTCCCCGCGACCGCAAAACCCGCTGAGCCTCATCAATCGCTCGGCAATAGAGGTCCAGCACGGCTTCGTGGTAGTTGAGCACTGTGCGATTAGCGCGATTGTTCTGATAATACGCCTCAAACGCCGAATGCGCAACATGGGCCGTGCCACCAGGAGAGTGCATGTAAGGCGGATCAAGCACCAAACAATCGATGCTCCCATCGCCATATGGCAAGGCACGACAATCGATGCCGGTCTCAATATCAGTCGCCAAGACCTCGTATTGACCCTCAGGAACATGCTTCCAAAAAACACCACGCCCATAGGTGACATCCGCAACTCGGCTTCCAGGCAACACGTAGAGGTCCAAGATTTGCGGGAAGACGTGTTCGTTGCCGCCCACATGTGACGACAAGATCAGGTCGTTGCTAGCAACTCCTTGACGAACAACCCGCGCAGCTTTAGCCATATAGGTGAACTTAGTTGGTGACTATGACAGCCACCAAAACATCACCCCTCGATGACAGAGCTGGGCTAGGGCGGGATGGGGCGGGTGGAGCGGTGGAGGGTGCCTTCGGGGAGAACGCCTGCGTGGGCGGCGGCGTCGGTGGCAAGGACGTCATATAAAGCAGCGCTCATAGGGGAGACCTTGTCGGCAACGGTGTCGACATGGAGCATCGTGGCTTCTTGTGTTGCTGACAACGCCTCGGTGTTGGCGTTACGTAACTCGTGAAACAACAGAAGGCGTTTCTGGTCGGCACCAGCAACAACGGTGTCAACGACTAGGGGAGTGCCCTCAGCCAGCTCATCCACAAAAACAATGTGCGTTTCAACCGTGTAAAACGACCCACCCCTAGTGCGGTAATCCTCACCGAAGCCCAGACGAATCAAGTACTCATCAGACGCCAGACCAAAAACCACGCCATAGAAGCCCTCGTTCATGTGGCCGTTGTAATCAATCCATTCGGGCAGCACTTTCCCACGCCACAACCGCAGTTTCTGAGAGACACTCACGCCATCAGCCTAAAGAACCGACGACTATGCCTACCCAGAATTGAGGAAGGGTGCCAGTGCGGGAGGGCACAACAAGCGGGCTGGTAATAATCTTTGAGAGTGAGCGCGCTGGTGGCTACGGATTTGGCGTTGTGGGCGTTACTAGAAGCAGCCAAAGACCAAGTGGCACGTTCGGTACCAGCTCCCGACGGCCCTGACGGTCTAGACCGAGTCGTTCCCGCTGAAGAACGCATCGCCCAGGCGTTACAGCTATTTGACACGGTGGAGTCGCTGCAACCGCTAGAGCCGACACCGTTGCCGGTAGTCGAAGAATGGTTAGAACCCGCCGCACAGCTAGCAGCACCAGCAACAGACGAGTTGCCGTCAACAACCGACCTAGCAACCGCGTTAGTCGCCGCAAAAGACTGTCTGCGTTGGTCTAGGGCATACCCCGACGCACCGAAACGCCCCGACGTGGACGAGTTCCTAGACAACTACGCCTACGGACTCCTAGTCGCCGCTCGAGAACCAGACACCGACAACCAGCCCTACGCCCCCTTCACCAGCGAACAAATGATGCTGGGCTTCACAATCCAAGCACCCAACCTCCTATACCCACGCCACAGCCACATTGCCGTGGAGCTTTACGGCGTAATAGCCGGCAACGCCAACTGGTATCACCCAGCCATGGACTGGCCGCTGCGCCCACCCGGATCAGTAATGGTGCACGAAGAGTTCCAACACCACGCCATGCGAACCCACGACGAACCGCTGCTGTGCTGGGTCATGTGGGTAACCGAACCCAACTCTCCAGCAGAGCTACATCTAGACATTTAAGCGGCGACTAAACCAGCAAGCACTCCAACATTAAGAACACTGCCGCAGGCGTCGTTGTCGATAACGCCCTAGAACAACGTCAAATACTGATCCACTTCCTCAGTCGTCACACGATGATGCAAAGCCAAGAACTCATCTCGCTTGACCTGAGCGAAATAATCCCGATAAGGCCCGTCTGCGGTCATCCCCAACCCAGCACCCAGCACCTCATCATCAGCCAAAGCATCTGCCGCATGCAGCAACGTCGGCGGCAGCGAAACAATCCCCTTCGCCGCCACCTCCTCGGCTGACAACTTGAACAAATTATCCCGATTCGGCTCACCCGGGTCCAGCCCACGGTCAACCCCGTCTAAACCACACGCCAGCATCGCCGCATACATCAAATACGGATTCGCCGCCCCATCAGCCAAGCGCACCTCGATGCGATCCGGCTCTGGCACCCGAATCATCTGCGTGCGATTGTTGCCGCCATAAGCCGCATACGCCGGTGCCCAAGTCGCCCCAGACGTAGGCGCACCCACGCCCATGCGCTTATACGAGTTCACAATCGGACAAGCCACCGCCACCAACGCCGAAGCATGCGACACCAGCCCAGCAATAAACGAATACGCCATCTCGCTCAACCCCAACCCCTTCGTGTCAGCCCCACCAGAAGACCCACCCACAAACAGCGCCTCGTCGCTGTCAGCACTCCACAAAGACAGATGCGCATGCAACCCGTTGCCGGTCTTGTCCGCAAAAGGCTTCGGCATAAAAGTCGCCCACCGACCATCACGCTGCGCCAACGTGTGCACCATCAGGCGAAACACGATCAACCGATCCGCCGTCGTCAAAGCATCGGCATATTGCCAGTTCTGCTCGTATTGCCCGTTGGCGTCCTCATGGTCGTTGGCGTAGTTGCCCCAACCCATGGCGTCCAAATTCTTCGACACCGCCGTCAGATGCGGCAACATCCGAGTCAACCCACGAGCGTCATAACAAGGCAACGCATCAACATCACGCTCATCAGCCACCGCCAACGAACCGTCCTCGCCCCGCACGACCAACGAATACTCTGCCTCCACGCCGGACTTGAGCACCAAATTGCGCTCCCGCAACGACTCCAAGGCACGGCGCAGAATCACCCGAGGCGCATAAGGCCACAGCTCGCCCTCAACGGTCGGGTCGCACTGCATCGCCGCCACATTGGGCTGCCACGGCAACTGCGTATACGACGCCGGATCAGGCAACGCCAAAATGTCAGGACTCGACGGGTCCTGTCCCATCGGCCCAGCAGCGAATCCAGCGAACCCAGCCCCGTCGCTCATCAGGGCATCGAGCGCGCTGACCGGCACCAGCTTGGCACACGGCTTGCCGTGCATCTCCACGAACATCGCATAGATGAACTCCACGCCATCGGCGGCGCACCGCTCCCGAATCTGCTCAACGCTCATGGCAGTCCTCCAAGCCCTAGGGGAATCGCTGATAAGGGTCTACCCGCAGCACACTAGATTCACAAGGCTCAGGCGGCGGAATGGAGCGACGATGTGTGGAATTGTTGGCCTGTTTCTAAAGACCAATACCCATCATGACGAGCTAGGCCGCCTCACCGCTTTGATGCTTCACGAGATGCGTGAACGCGGGCCTGACAGCGCCGGTTTCGCTATTTATGACGCCGATGACAACGACTACAGCAAGTCCTTGTCTGTTTTTTATGACGACAACGACAACAGCGAACCTTCGACTGTTCTTAATGACGACAACGACAACAGCGGCGGCGTGCCAGAGGGTGCAAATAGTGATGGTGCCGACGCCACGAGCGCCGGCACTAACGAGGGGTCCGTGGCGTCGACCCATAGGGCGACGCCCATTAACGACAGCAACATCACCCGAATAACTGTCCTCGTAGAAGGCCGCCAAATCGACTGGACACCGGTCATTCGTGACCTAGAAAACGCCATCGCTGCCGAAGTCAACCTTCAAACCGTCCACGACCATGCCGTGCTAACCACCACCGGCAACGGCAGAGCAGCGCGCCGCTGGCTAATCGACAACACCGACGTGTCCGTGTTGTCATACGGCCAACGCATCGAGCTATACAAATCCGTCGGCGACCCAGAAATCGTCGCCGAGCGTTATGGCCTACCCGAACGAGTCGGCACCCACGCCATCGCCCACACACGCATGGCAACCGAATCCGCCATCACCACCCAAGGCTCACACCCCTTCGTAACCGGTGCAGACACCTGCCTCGTCCACAACGGCTCACTTTCCAATCACAACACGCTGCGCCGCTGGCTCGAACGCCACGGCGAAACCTTCCAAACCGACAACGACTCCGAAGTCGCCGCCGGCTACCTCGCCCACAAACTCCAGGCCGGCTCAACACTTGACCAAGCCCTCAGCGACGCATTGGACGACCTCGACGGCTTCTACACCTTCGCTATCGGCACCGCGGATGGGTTCGCCGTGTTACGCGACCCGATTGCCTGCAAACCCGCCGTAGTCGCCGAAACCGACGACTGGGTCGCCATGTCCTCGGAATACCGAGCCATCGCGCAGCTACCCAACGCCGCCCACGCCGAAGTATGGGAACCCGAACCGGCACGGGTCTACACCTGGAGCCTCGCCGCGTGAGCGACTTTGACCTGTCAACCCAAACCGTCCGCGAGCTAAACCAGGCCTGCCACAACGCAACCACCGACGCAAACATCGGCACAAACATCAAGGTCACCAACCCCGGTGGCGCCCACGCCGTGGCGTGTGGAATCAACGCCGAAATCGAGGTAACCATCGCCGGTTCGGTCGGCTATTACTGCGCCGGAATGAACCAGCACGCCACCGTGCGAGTCGAGGGCAACGCCGGTACCGGACTAGCTGAAAACATCATGTCCGGGCGTGTTCACGTAACCGGCAATACCACAATGTCCACCGCCGCAACCGGCCACGGCGGGCTTGTCGTCGTCGAGGGCAACGCCGGACCCCGCTGTGGAATCTCCATGAAAGGCGTCAACATCGTGGCCGGCGGAAACGTTGGCCACATGAGCGCTTTCATGGCACAAGCCGGCAACCTCGTCGTCTGCGGAGACGCCGGTGCCGACCTTGGCGACTCGATTTATGAGGCTCGCTTGTTTGTCCGAGGTGACGTCGAATCGCTCGGTTCAGATTGTGTAGAAAAAGAAATGCGCCCCGAACACCTAGAGCTAGTAGAGCAGTTGCTTGCTAAATCAATGATTGAAGACAACAACGACAACAGCACCGCTAAGGCAGCTGATTTCAGACGCTACGGATCAGCTCGAAAGCTCTACAACTTTGCCGTTAATGATGGCTTCGACGGCACGACCGCCACTGTCAATGATGGCTTCGGCGGCACGACCGCCGAAGCTGACGACATTGACGCCATGGTGGGAACAAAATGAGTGACGACAACTGGGACTTGCGCGAGTCCTACACCTTTGACCGCAATGTCATCGCCGAAATCCGCCGAGCCGCCAACACCGGCATCTACAAAATCCGCGGCTGGGGCGCAAAACGTCGCCTCCCAACCCTTGATGACCTGGTATTTCTCGGCGCATCCATGTCGCGATATCCCCTCGAGGGCTACCGCGAAGCCTGCGCCACAGATGTCACCATCGGCGCAGACACCGCCACCAACCCCGTCCGTCTAGACATCCCCATCACTATCGCCGGCATGAGCTTCGGCTCGCTGTCAGCTCAAGCCAAAGAAGCCCTCGGACGCGGCGCATCAAAAATGGGCACCTCCACCACCACCGGAGACGGCGGCATGACCGACGAAGAACGCCAAAGCTCCAAAACCCTTATCTACCAATACCTCCCATCTAGGTACGGCATGAACCCCGACCATCTCCGCGCCGCCGATGCGGTCGAAATCGTTGTCGGACAAGGTGCTAAACCCGGCGGCGGCGGAATGCTTCTCGGACAAAAAATCACCGACCGAGTCGCCGAAATGCGCACCTTGCCAACAGGAATCGACCAACGCTCGGCGTGCCGCCACCCCGACTGGACCGGCCCCGACGACCTCGAAATCAAAATCCAAGAACTGCGTGAAATCGTCGACCACCGCATCCCCGTCTACATCAAGGTCGGTGCTGCCCGCCCCTACTACGACACCGCCCTAGCCGTCAAAGCTGGCGCCGATGCCGTCGTCGTCGATGGCATGCAAGGCGGAACCGCCGCCACTCAGGACGTTTTCATCGAACATGTCGGCATCCCGACCATCGCCGCTATCGGCGAGTCCGTGCGAGCACTCCAAGAGCTCGGCGTGCACCGTGAAAAGGTCAAGCTCATCGCAGCCGGCGGTATCCGCTCCGGTGCCGATGTTGCCAAAGCCATCGCCTTAGGCGCAGATGCCGTATCAATCGGAACCGCCGCACTCATCGCTATCGGCGACAACGACCCCGCTTATGACGACGACTACCGCAGGCTCGGCTCAGCCGCCGGTTTCTTCGACGACTTCCAGGACGGCAACGACCCCGCCGGCATCACCACACAAGACCCCGACCTCGCCGCACGACTCAACCCAAAAATCGCAGGTCAGCGCCTTGCCAACTACTTACAAGTTCTCACTTTAGAAGCCCAAACCCTCGCCCGTGCCAACGGCAAGTCACACATTTTGAACCTCGAGCCCGAAGACCTAGCCGCGCTCACAATCGAAGCAGCAGCCATGGCAAAAGTCCCCCTCGCCGGCACCAATTGGATCCCCGGACTAACACCAGACCCACCAACAAACCAGTCCCCACCCCAGCAACTGTGACACCAAAAAATGTGACAATTGTCACACTCGCTAGCGGAAAATCTGCTCTAAGCGTCTAGATTTTCACACGCTGATGACCGATCCCACCCCACCATCCCCCGCTTCGTCAGCGTCACCAAAATCTTTACCTGACCGCGCCCAAGTCGTTGTCGTCGGCGGAGGAATCGTCGGCACCAGCATCGCCTACCACCTCGGCCTGCGCGGCATCTCTGATGTCTTGCTCCTAGAACAAGGCACCCTCACCGGTGGCACCACCTGGCACGCCGCCGGCCTCGTCTCACAACTCAAATCAACCCACAGCCTCACCAAACTTGCTACCTACTCCGCCCGCCTGTTCGAAGCCCTTGAAGACGAAACCGGCCAAGCCACCGGCTACC
>JAAXHB010000195.1 GCA_012271125.1 Actinomycetota bacterium
GGTGACGTTCGACGAGGCGGTGGACGGCGTGGACACCACCGACTTCACGGTCACCAGCACCGCCGGCGGCAACACCACGACCTACCCGCACACGATCTCCGAGGTGGGCTCGGGGAACACCACCTGGGACGTGACCAGCAACGACAGCAACCTGGCGAGCCTGGACAACACGGTGACGCTGGCGCTGGTGTCGAGCCACGGCATCACCGACAAGGTGGGGATTGCGCTGACGGCGTCGCTGGCCGGCGACACCACGTTTGTGCTGGACAACACGGCCCCGACGCTGACCTCGATCGCGCGGCACAGCCCGGCGCGGCAGTACGCCGGCGAGGACACGCTGACCTGGCGGCTGACGTTCAGCGAGGCGATGACGCTGCCGGCGGCCAGCGCGTTCACGGCGTCGCCGTCGGCCGACACCACGGCGCTGACGGTGACGCGGGCGGTCGGCGACAACGCCACGCAGGTGGACGTGACCGCCTCCGGCGGCAACCTGGCGACGCTGGACGGGGAGACCGTGACGCTGGGGTTTGCGGACAGCCACGGCATCATTGATGCGGCCGGCAACGGGCTGAGCAGCACCACGCCGACCAGCACGCCGAACGAGCCGGCCTACACGATGGACAACACGGTGCCGACGCTGACCGTCAGCGGCGTGCCGGTGCGCACCACCTCGGCGATCACCGCCACGTTCACGTTCAGCGAGACGGTGACCGGGTTCACGGCGGACGACGTGACCGTGTCCGGCCTGACCAAGGGCACGTTCACCAACACCACGGCGGGGACGGTGTGGACGATGGTGCTGCCGTATCCGGGGGATGTCGCCGCGGGTGATGCCTACAGCGTGACGGTGGCGGCCGATGCCGCCCAGGACCGCGGCGGCAACAACACCGCGCAGCAGGTCGCCTCCGGCTGGTACACCACCGACAGCACGGCGCCGACGGTGAGCGCGGCGCGCGGCTCGGGGTCGAGCTCGCCGACCAACGCCGACACGATCACCTGGCG
>JAAXHB010000028.1 GCA_012271125.1 Actinomycetota bacterium
GTTTGATAGTGCTCGACGATCCCCGCTGGCCAAGGTCGTTGCTGGAGTCACTGCGACACGCCGGAGTGCGAGACATAGACGTCATCGTTGCCCCCGACGGCGACGCAACCGACGCCTATGCGGTGCTTACCTTGCTTGAACGATTTGACCCGCAACTGGTGCTTGCCCCGCCGATGCATCGAGTCCCGCACGCTCGCACAACCCAAGCTGGAGACCTCTGGCCACTAGGCAACCCACATCTAAGCAAACCACACCAACCCACCGCGCAACTAGCAATCATCGCCGACATCCCAAGCCTCGAAGTTCAAGTCGTCGCAGCCAATCCCCAAGTTTGAACCTATGCCACAGCGGTGACATAACATTCGCCTATGCCAAACAAGCAGACAGAAAATCAATAATGGGCAGAAAACAGATTTTGGGAATGGCTAGCCAATCATGAGCGTGTATCTCATCACCGGTGACGACCCAGTGCTCGTCTCCCAAGCCGTTGAAAAACTCACTGACGAACTCCTCGGCGACGAAGACCGCGCCCTAGCCCTAACCAGGCTCGACGAAACCAACTTCGACACAGAAGAAGCCCTAACCGCAGCCCCACTAATCGCCGCTGCCCAAACCCCACCATTTTTGTCAGACAAAAGAGTCATCGTGGGCCGCCACCTCGCCCGATTGAGTCGAGCCGAGCTCTACAACCCACTAGTCGACTTATGTGGCGACCTTTTAGACACCAACGACGTCGTTTTCGTCTGGGAACGCGGCCAAGACACCGCCGCCAAAATGCCAGCCCTGCCAAAAGCTCTAAGCGAAGCCGTCACCAAAGCCGGCGGACAGGTCATCTCCACCGACCGCCCGATGCGCAAACAAGAAGCCACCAAATGGCTCAAAGACCAGATCGTCCAAAGCGGCCTCAAATTCGACGCAGCGGCAACTAACGCCCTCGCAAATCTCGCCGGCACAGACGGAGGCATCGTCGTTGGCTGCTTACGCACCCTCGAAGGTGCCCTCGGCCCCGGCGCTCAAGTCACCGCCGAAGACGTCACCACATACGGCGGCACACCCGGCTCAGTCGTGCCTTGGGAACTCGACGACGCCATCGACGCCGGCGACATCGCCCAAGCAATCGCAGTTCTACAACGCCAACTCCCAGACCGCCACCCGTTCCAAATAATGGCGTCGCTGCACGGGCGCTATGAACGAATGCTGCGTCTTGACGGCTCCGGCGCAACCAGCGACGCACAAGCCGCGCAAGTACTCAACATGAAAGGCTCAACCTTCCCGGCTAAAAAACTCCTAAACCAAAGCCGCAAACTTGGCACAAAAGGCGTCGGCAAAGCCATGAAACTGCTAGCCGAAGCAGACCTATCCCTGCGTGGCGATCAGGTGGCGTGGCCCGAAGAGCTAGTCATGGAAGTGCTAGTCGCTCGACTAGCCGCGCTATCTAGAAAGTAGTTGGCACGTAAATACTTGCCAGCGCTAACTATTTGGAGTCTTGCAGACCCTTGATCTGAGCATGAAGGCGACTCTTGCGACGAGCCGCCGTATTCTTATGCAAAACCCGCTTAGCAGCAGCCTTATCAATGCGCTTAATCGCCGCCCGCAGCTTCTCCTCAGTGTCGGCACCACCGGAAGCCGCAGCCGCCAAAGCAGCCTTGGTGCGGGTGCCCAACTCTGAACGCACAGCCTTGTTACGCAGCCGGCGCTTTTCGTTTTGACGATTGCGCTTGATCTGAGACTTTATGATTGCCACAGCTTTCTAGGCTAGAGCCTGCGCCAGCAAAAAACGCGGGCAGATGCGCCAAATCTCCGATGCGAGAAAGAGATACCCAGAATCAGATGGACCTAAACCGCATCCGCAACACCTCAATCATCGCCCACATCGACCACGGCAAATCCACCCTCGCGGACCGCATCTTGGAACTAACCGGTGCCGTCGACGCCCGCGACATGCGCGAACAATTCCTCGACTCAATGGAACTCGAACGCGAACGAGGCATCACCATCAAACTCCAATCAGTGCGACTCAACTGGGCAGACCATGTCATCAACCTCATCGACACCCCCGGCCACGTCGACTTCTCATATGAAGTCAGCCGCTCTCTCGCAGCGTGTGAATCAGTCATCCTCGTGGTCGACGCCGCCCAAGGCATCGAAGCCCAAACGCTTGCCAACTGCTACCTTGCCATGGAAAACGACCTCGAAATCGTCGCCGCCTTAAACAAAATCGACCTCCCCGCCGCCGACCCCGACCGTTGCGCTGCAGAAATCGAACAAGTTCTTGGCATTGCCGCCGAAGACGTCTTAAACATCTCAGCCAAAACCGGCGAAGGCGTCAAAGAACTCCTCGACGCCATCGTCGAACGGACCCCAGCTCCCAAAGGCGACCCCGACAAACCCCTCCAAGCCCTCATCTTCGACTCGCACTTCGACCAATACCGAGGCGTCGTCTCCTCGCTGCGGGTCATGAACGGCGTGCTCCACAAAAACACCAATCTGCGCTTCATGCAAGCCAACACCCGCCACGAAGTCCACGAAATCGGCGTGCGCCTACCCGACCACACAGCCGTCGACAAGCTCGGCCCAGGCGAAACCGGCTACCTAATCGCCGGCATAAAAAACGTCTCCGAAGCCCGCTCCGGCGAAACCGTCACCGATGACACCAACCGAGCCGACCAACCCCTCGAGGGCTACTCCGACCCTAAACCCATGGTCTTTTCCGGCCTCTACCCAACCGAAGGCGACGAATTCGCCAACCTAAGAGTCGCCCTAGAAAAACTTCGCCTCAACGACTCCGGCTTCAACTACGAACCTGAAACCTCAGGCGCACTCGGTTTCGGATTCCGCTGCGGCTTCCTCGGCCTACTCCACATGGAAATCGTGCGAGAACGCCTCGAACGAGAATTTGACCTGTCACTCATCTCAACCGCACCCTCAGTCGAATACCGGGTCACCAAAACCGACGGCGAGCTCAAAATCGTTTCCAACCCCTCCGAAATGCCCCACCCATCCGAAATACTCGAAATCGCCGAGCCCTACCTCAACGCCTCCATCATCGCCCCCGCCGATCACACCGGCACGATCATGGACCTGTGCCAAACCCGCCGAGGCGAGCTCATCAAAATGGAGTACCTGTCACCAGAACGTGTCGAACTGCGCTACCGCCTACCGCTCGCCGAAATCGTCCTCGACTTCTACGACCACCTCAAAAGCCGCACCCAGGGCTACGCCAGCCTCGACTACGAAGCCGCCGGACACGACACCGCCGACCTGGTCAAAGTTGACGTGCTGTTACACGGCGAACCTGTCGACGCCTTCTCCACCGTCGTCCACAAAGACAAGGCCTACAACTACGGCCGCTCCATGACCGAAAAACTCAGCGAGCTAATCCCACGCCAACAATTCGAAGTCCCCATCCAAGCCGCCATCGGCGGACGCATCATCGCCCGAGAAACCGTGCGCGCCTACCGCAAAGACGTCACCCAAAAGCTCTACGGTGGCGACGTCACCCGCAAACGCAAACTCCTCGAAAAACAAAAAGCCGGCAAAAAACGCATGAAAAGCATCGGCAGGGTCGACATCCCCCAAGAAGCATTCGTCTCCGCCCTGACTTTGGATTAGGGGTGACTACTAACATCGCGACGATGCCTAAGGATCTTCTCGACAGCAAACAACAGCTAGATCACCGCAAGGCAGCGATTCTCGAAGCGATCATCCGTGAATACATCTCAACCGCTCAACCAGTGGGATCAGGCAGCATTTCCGAAGCTCCCGGCGTTGAAGTCTCCTCAGCCACCGTGCGTAACGAAATGGCAGCCCTAGAAAACGATGACTATCTCTGCCAACCCCACACCAGCGCCGGACGAGTGCCAACCCCCAAGGGCTACCGATATTTCGTTGACAAAATCCGTGGCATGGCACCCAACCTCGACACCGCCGACCGTCGCCAAGTCAGCGATTTCTTCTCTGTCGCCCACAACGAACTCTCAACCATGCTTAACCACACCACCGGCCTGCTGTCGGACCTCACCGACTGGGCTGGACTAGTGGTAAGCCCCAGCCCAGTCAACGACACCGTCCGCTCAGTTCAACTCGTTGACATCGCCCCAGGACGGGTGTTGCTCGTGGCGGTCATGTCAAGCGGTGCCGTAGAGAACCGCGCCCTTGAAGTTGACCCAACAACGACATCAGAAGAAGTCGACGCCGCATCCCAAGAACTCACAGCCCGCATCGTGGGACGTTCACCGACAACAGCGACGACTACAGCGACGACTACACCGACAACAACAGACGATTCCGATGCAACGTTGACAGTCAAAACCTCCACTCTTGCCGATACCGCCATCCGTGCCTTATCCAACAACATCGACCATCACGAAGTCTTCGTCGGCGGCACCGCCAAACTCGCCGCAGCGTTTGGTGCCGCCGAACAACTTCGTGAAGTCCTAAACGTTCTTGAACAACAGCTAGTTGTCGTCTCACTAATTCGTGAAGTCATAGACAGAGGCAACCGTGTCGCCATTGGTGCTGAATCAGGCATCGGCTCTTTGTCGGAATGCTCGCTGGTGTTAGCACCTTATGAGGTCAGTGGGGGAGCAACCGGCACAATCGGCATCCTCGGTCCGACCCGAATGGACTACCCCCAGGCACTCTCAGCTGTGGCGGTGGTCAGCGAACGCCTCAGCAGCGTGCTCGGCGACGGCTAAGCCCAAACACATCTCAAAAACATCTTTGGCCCACAAACATCATTACAACCCCTAGATGAGCGACCATTACGAAACCCTTGGCGTTTCCCCCGACTGCACAGACGAAGAACTAAAACGCGCCTACCGCAAACTCGCCCGCCAACATCACCCCGACGCCAACCCCGGCGACACCCAAGCCGAAGCACGTTTCAAAGAAATCCGCTCCGCCTATGAAGTGTTGTCAGATCCGAAACGACGCTCGTTCTACGACCGCTACGGCACAGACGACCCCTCCGCCGCATCAATGTCAGACCCCTTCTCCGGCGGACTAGGTGGACTCTTTGATGCTTTCTTCGGCGGTGACTCACCCTTTGGCGGAGGCCAACGCCGCTCCGGACCACCCCGAGGCGAAGACCTTGAAACCCACGTCGACCTAGACCTTCAAGATGTCATCTTTGGTGCTGAACGCGAAGTTCAAGTCCGCACCGCAGTGCGCTGCGAAGAGTGCCAAGCTTCAGGCGTAGCCCCCGGCACCCAACCCATTCGCTGCGGCACCTGCCAAGGAACAGGTCAAGTCACACAAGTCGCCAAAACCATGCTCGGCCAGTTCCGCACCGTGACCCCTTGTAACCAATGCCGCGGTGAAGGAGAGGTCATCAAGAACTATTGCCCAACCTGTGAAGGCAACGGTCGCCGCATCGAAGAACATGACTACCCCATCAAGGTGCCCGTTGGCGTTGACGACGGCACCACCTTGCGTCTCGAAAGCAAAGGCGCAGTCGGCCCCAGAGGCGGCCCTGCTGGTGACCTATTCGTGCGCATCCGAGTCCGCCCCCATGAACGATTCAAGCGTGACGGCGATCACCTAGTCCACGACTACCACATCGGCTTCACCCAAGCTGCTCTAGGCAGCGAGTTTGAATACGAAACCTTCGACGGCACCCAACCGCTCAAGATTCCCGCCGGCACCGAAGCCGGCACCGAAATCCGACTCAAGGGCAAAGGCGTTCCCAACGTGCGCACCCACCGGCGTGGTGACATTTACGTACGCGTAGTTGTCGACATCCCCGACGATCTCACCCCAGAGCAAGCCGACCTAATCCGCCAACTAGCCGAACTACGTGGCGAAGACGTTGCCGAGCCAAGCGAAGGACTGTTCGACAAGGTCAAATCCGCTTTCCGCTAATTCGGCAACATCAACACCACCCCCGGGGTCAAGTGCTGATGATCAGAACCCAGCCGATAAGCGTTCAGCTCAACTAGCTCCATCCAATATGTCAACACATCGTGAGGCTCCATCAACCCACTCCGAGACTGCACAACATCAGCAGCAATGCCCCAAAGGTTTTCACCTGGCATTACCAACCAAGTCCGCCCTAACGGACCCGCCACTTCAAAATCGTCATCAAATTCATCCCAGTCAAGCTCATCTGCACCTTGGTTGATTTGATACTGCTCAAGTTCAGCGACCGGTTCTGGCTCAGACGAATGAGTAGGGGAGTGGTGATATGTCAGCTGCCGTTGATCGGTTACTAGTTCAACAGCAGCCACGTCATCGTGGGCATCGGCAACAGATGGAGCAACCGCTGCCCCCAACGCAACTGCAAATGTCCCCGACACGACCGCTCGCCGAAGCAGCGGCGCAGCAAACCAACTCGAAACGTCAAGCATCCAGGTCCAGCGCGTGGCAGTAGCCACAAACACCAACGAGCTAGCTATTGCCAAATAACCACACAAGACCAGTCCCAGCAAACGTGCCAGCGCCACCGTTGCCATCGGCGTGCCAACCGACGTCCACCAGCTCTCCAACTGCGTCGGCTTGCCCAACGGGGGAGTGCTGACCTGAACGCCTAGCCGCACGAGCACCAGAAAACCAAGCAGTCCCGCAGCTGCTGTGAATAACGACCTCTTGCCGCTCATGACACAGCTTGTGTGTTCGAGGCGAGCGAAACATCGGTTTGTGACGCATTTGATGGGTGACATACGTCACCAACACCGCCAATGCCATCGCCGGCATCAACACCGTTGCCAAGCACCAGAACTGTGGCAAACAGAAACCCCATAACGCCAACACCTCCAACGAGCAGATTCCTCTTTGGCAGATTTCGCTTTGGCAGATTCCGCTTTGGCAAATCCCTTTTTGGCAGATTCCTTGTTTCCGTATCCGGCTTTGACATGTTGCGTCTCTGCCCAAACAGCCGAGCCGGCCTCAACTCCCGCAATCGTGTTTTTCGCTTAGAGCGAACCAGCTGAGCGGCAACAGAGCGAGCAGTGCGTGCGTTCAATGTCTGATCCAAACGCAACGCCACATCACGAGCCCCGATCTCGCCAGCCCTCAACTCACCGGCAATCGCAACCAACCTCTCACCGACAGCACCCCGACTAGAGCGACTCTCACCGCACGCCAAATGCGCCAACGCCTCAAGATCGGCACGCCGGTTCTCGTCGCTGGCGTCACCAGCTGCGCTAAACCCGCACAACACCGGACGGTCACGCTCGCCGTGCAACACATGACTTGCGTTTAGTTGACAATGAGCCATGCCCATGTCGTGCAAGTCCGCAATCACACCAGCTAAGGCAGCAATCGCTTCGACTCGCTCACCAGGTTCACCCAGCGGACGACTAGCCCAGGTGTCAGAGCTCACAAACAATGTCTGCAAGACCCGCCCACCATCTGAGGTGTGTTCGAGCCCAACGAGTCGCACCACGCCAGGATGATCAATCCGATCCAAAACCTCAGCCTCGTGATCTGCCTTGGCAGCCAGCTCAGCCGAAAGCTCCTTAACAGCAATCAGCTGGTCATTGGATCGGCTAACCGTCACCGCCGGCATGACGCCAAACCCTTCAATGTCATGTATATAAATGTCATGTCAATGACTATACACATCGGCTATGACAAAATCAAATCGTAGAAAACCACACTAAACGCTCCTATATTCAAGCGCAAATCCAACCCCCATCCTCAAAGCGGTAGCCTTCAAACATGGCAAACAGCACGCCGAGCACGCCAACCAAGATGGCCCAGACCGCCAGCTCCAAGACCGCCAAAATCGCCGCCGTAGAACCTGGCTCACCCGCCGAGCGTGCCGGCCTCATCGCCGGCGAAGAAATCCTCACCGCTGACGGCAAACCAGTCCGAGACGTCATCGCTTGGCAAGCCCTAATCGACCAAACCGAAGTCCCCCTCGAAATCACCACCAACGGCAAAACCCGCCAAGTCGAAGTCCGCCGCAACTGGGGCGAAACCTTCGGCGTAGAACTCGACACCGCAGTGTTCGACGGCGTCCAAACCTGCGACAACCACTGCGAGTTCTGCTTCATCCACCAACTCCCTAAAGGCATGCGCCGCTCGCTCTACCTCAAAGACGACGACTACCGACTCTCATTCCTCTACGGCAACTTCACCACCCTCACCCGCTTCACTGAAATGGACTACGAACGTGTCCTCTCCGAAAACCTCTCACCCCTATACGTCTCCATCCACGCCACCGACCCCGACATCCGCGCCCAAATCCTCCAAAACCGCCGAGGCGCACTCTCGCTGCGATGGCTGCGCCTGCTACTCGATGCCGGCATCGAAATCCACGGCCAAGTCGTCGTCTGCCCCGGCGTCAACGACGGCACCGTCTTGCAAGACACCCTCTGTGGCGTCCTCGACCGCTACCCCGAACTCGCCTCGCTGTGCGTAGTGCCTCTCGGCGTCTCGGACTACAACCGCCAAGCCCGCATGCGCCCCCACACCCCAGCCGAATCCGCCGCCGTGCTCGCCGAAGTCCACCGCTGGCAAGACCAATACCTCAACGTCTTAGGCCGCCGCCTCGTCTACGCCGCCGACGAGTATTACTTACATTGCCAACAACTCTTCCCTGCTGCTGAAACTTACGAAGACGTAGACATGTGCGAAGACGGCATCGGCATGGCCCGCTCCTTCATTACCGAATTTCTTGGGGTGTCAGAGCGCGGTCACAACGAGGGGGACGTGGCGTCGGCCCATAGGACGACGCCCATCAACAACAGCTCCGCGCCGCGTGCTGGTTTTTTCGCTTGGGTTGATGGTGCGCCCGCTGAGGGCTACCGCGCCCCCCGCAACGACGACACTCCAGTACAAATCAAACCATCAGCAGATGCTCCTATCGGCATTCTCACCGGCGAACTCGGCGCCCAAGTCCTTAAGCCCCTTATCAACAACGACAACGGTGGCATGCCAGAGCGCGGACACAACGAGGGATCCGTGGCGTCGCACCATAGTGCGACGCCCATCAACAACGACAACAACAACATTCGGGTTATTCCCGTTAAGAACGACTTCTTCGGCGGCAACATTGGCGTAACCGGCCTAATGACCGGTGCCGACCTAACGACAACACTCAACAATCAGCCCGAAAACCACCGCTATCTACTGCCCGACGTCTGCCTAAGCCGAGGCAAGTTCCTAGACGGACTCACCCCAGCAGACCTGCCACGCCCAGTTGAAGTAGTCCCAACCCACGGCGCAGCCCTCCGCCAAGCAATAAGACCCCAAGCCCTAAAACAATGACCCTGCCCGTAGTCGCCGTTGTCGGACGTCCCAATGTTGGCAAGTCCACCCTTGTCAATCGCATTATTGGACGCCGCGAAGCCATCGTAGAAGAACGCCCCGGTGTAACCCGAGACCGCAAATCCGTAGCCGCCGAATGGCAAGGCAAGCAGTTCACACTCGTCGACACCGGCGGCTGGATGGCAGGCGGCACCGCCCTTGACACCAAAGTCGCCACCCAAGCCGAACTCGCCGCCCAAGGCGCCGACGCAGTGTTATTCGTCGTCGACGCCACCGTCGGCTTCACACACGACGACCAAGAAGTCGCCCAAGTCCTCTACCCAATCGAAGCCCCAGTCATAGTCGTCGCCAACAAGGTCGACAATGCCAGTCAAGCCGACGCAATCTGGGAACTCCTCGGCCTCGGCCTCGGCGACCCCGTCGCCATCAGCGCCCTTCACGGCAAAGGAACCGGCGACCTCCTCGACCTACTCCTAGACAGTATTAATGGCAGCGACGCCACGAGCGCCGCTGCCGCCACGAGCACCAGCACTAATGAGGGGTCAGTGGCGTCTCCCCATAGGGAGGCGCCCATCAGCACCGACTTCTCCGTCGCCCTCGTCGGACGCCCCAACGTCGGCAAATCCACCCTCTTCAACCGACTCATCGGCGAAGACCTCTCCATCGTCCACGACCAACCCGGCACCACCAGAGACAGCGTCGACACCGTCGTCAACACCCAAGCCGGCACCATCAGATTCATCGACACCGCCGGCATGCGCCGCAAAGCCCGCATCGACTCTGGCACCGAGTACTACTCCCTGGTGCGAGCCCTGCGCTCAGTCGACCAAGCCGACGTCTCCTTGCTAGTCATCGACTCAGCCATCGGCGTCACCCACCAAGACCAACGCCTCGCCGAACGCATCGACGCCGCCGGCTCCCCAATCGTCGTCATCTGCAACAAATGGGACATCCTCACCACCGAAGCCAAAGAAAAAATCGCCGAATCCCTCGAACACAAACTCAGCTTCATCGGCGGCGCACCCACCCTGCGCATGAGCGCCCTGCATGGCAAAAACGTCGACAAACTCTGGCCCGCCCTTCAAGAATCCCTCACCGCCTACCGCACCCGCATACCCACCCGAGCCGTCAACGAAGCCATCCGCGCTGCCCAATCCGCCCAACCCGCCCCCGCCGGTGCTCGCATCCTCTACGCCACCCAGGGCGCAACCGACCCCCCCACATTCACCCTGTTCGTCAACCGAGACCTGCCCCGCACCTACCTGCGTTACATCGAAAACCAACTCCGCCACGCTTTCGACCTGACCGCCACCAGCATCAAGCTGCGAGTACGCCGCCGCTAGCGTTATTTTCGCGCCGATGGTTTCAATAGTTCTCTACATCCTCGCTGCTCTCGCTGCGGCCGGTGCGGTCGTCTACCTGCGCGCCGCAGGACATCGCCGCGACCTCATGACCCTCATCGAAACCCGCTCAGCCGAAGCCGGCCAAGAAAAAGGCAACGCCTACTCACTCGCCATGGCCGCCTACCGCAAAGAAATGCACGCCGCAATCCTCTACATGATCCTCGTGCCGGTCATGGTCCTCGTCGGTGCCCTCAGCGACTCAACCTGGCGCCTGTTCTTCGTCGCTTTCACCATCCCAACAGGCCTATCCATATGGTGGTCACGCCTAGCGGTGTCCGAAGCCCGCATGGCCCGCAACCGCTACGAAGTCGAAAGCCGCTACCACCAAGCCCTCGAACAAAAAGACCTTGCCCCCAAAGCCTGGGCCGCCCGCCTAGCCCCCGAACAAGTCCCCGACTTCACCGGTTTCGAAATCGGACGGGTTTACGAAGCCGGCTCAGGCCTCATGTCCGGCGACTTCTTTGACGTCCACCGCCTCAGTGACACCCGAGTCGCCGCCGTCATCGGCGACGTCGCCGGTCACAACATCGAATCCTCCCTCACCGCCTTCCAAGCCAAATACCTCCTGCGAGTCTTCTTACGCCAATTCCGAGACCCCGCCCAAGCCTTCGAAGAACTAAACGAACAGCTCGCCACCGGCGGCGACCGCCACGAAGAGTTCATCTCCGCCTGCGTGGTCGTATTCGACACCGAAGCCGGCACCCTGCGCTACGCATCCGCCGGCCACCCTGCAATCCTGCTATTCCAACAAGACGGCGTACAATCCCTGCGCTCCACCGGCCCGCTTTTAATGCTCGACCCCCACGGCACCTACTTCTCCAAAGAAATCCAAATGGAAACAGGCGACCTCGTCATCATGTACACCGACGGACTCTCCGAAGCCCGAGCCACCAGCGGCGGCACTATGTTCAGCGAATCCCGCATCATCAAATCAGTAGAACGTGAAATCAACGCCGCCCCCGACGTCTTATGCAAAATGCTCCTCGACGCTGCCAAAGACTTCGCCCGCGGCACCATCGAAGACGACACTGCCATCATGGCCGTTCGCCGCGACTAACACCACATAGATGCCTTGGTGTCAAACTTGCGAGCAGTACCTAGCGCCGGCAACACTTAAAGAACTAGAGCGTTGTCCTGCTTGTGACAACGTCGTCGACAACCCAAAAGAAAAAACATCAACAGAGCGCATCCCCTGGCACTTCTGGGTATTGGTAGCAGCTGCGGTTATTTATTTAGGTTGGCGTGCCATTCAAGGGGTTGGACTTTTATTTTGGTGACTACCTAAACGTCGGGCTGACTACCCTTGAGCGCACGGGCTGCGATGCAGTCTGTTACGGGCTGTGGCGCAGCTTGGTTAGCGCGTCGGTCTGGGGGACCGAAGGTCGGGAGTTCAAATCTCCCCAGCCCGACAAGCAATGACGAAATATCCAGAGCCTGATTCGTATCTACCAACGTTCGAAACGGTCGAAGAAGAACGCACCCACCGCAAACAACGCCTCGCAGCTGCTTACCGCATATTCGCACAACTCGGCTACGAAGACGGTGCCGTCGGCGCAGCCGGTCACATCACCGCACGCGACCCAGAGCACCCCGAAACCTTTTGGGTCAACCCCTGGGGCGTGAACTTCGCCAGCATCACCGCATCAAGCCTCGTTCGGGTCAACGAAGCCGGCGAAATCGTCGAAGGCGAAGCCTTCATGATCAACGGTGCCGCCTTCGCCATCCACTCACAACTCCACGCCGCCCGCCCAGACGTGATCGCCGCCGCCCACGCCCACTCCATGTACGGCAAAACATTCTCCACGCTCGGCCAGCACCTCCGCCCGCTAACCCAAGACGCCTGCGCCTTCTACCAAGACCACGAAATCTTCGACGGCTACAGCGGCGTCGTGGACGAACTCGACGAAGGCAAACGCATCGCCGCCACCCTCGGCGAACACAAGGCCGTCATCTTGAAAAACCATGGCCTCCTCACGGTCGGCACCTCGGTCGACTCAGCCGCAGCAGCCTTCATCAGCATGGATCGAGCCTGCCGAACACAACTCCTGGCACAAGCTGCCGGCACACCCGACGACATCACCGCTGACGTGGCTCGCGACACCGCGGAACTGGTCGGCTCTCAGCTAGCCATGTGGTTCACCTTCCAACCCCTATATGACCAGATCGTCAAAGAACAACCCGACCTACTTACCTAATAACGACAACACCTGCTGCGCCGGCTAACTCACCCGAATCTTTCCGGTTCCATCGACGACAACACCGACGACAGCCACATGATGACCTGACTCAGACAACTCAGCAACAACAGCCTGAGCCGGCCCTTCCCCGACGACGCCTAACAGCAGCCCACCTGAGGTCTGCGCATCAGCCATAAGCGTCAAGGTTTCCTCGTCCACCCCATCACCAACATCTAAGTGCTCCCGCACCCACTCCAAATTGCGCTGCGTCCCCCCAGGCACATGCCCAAGCAGCTCCCGCACCCCATCCAAAACCGGCACCGACCCCGCGTCAATCACCAAATCCACCCCCGACTCCTGAGCCATACGCAACCCATGCCCCAACAACCCAAAACCGGTCACATCCGTCGCCGCGGTCGCACCATGACGCAACCCCGAAGCCGCCGCCGCAGCATTCGTTCGCATCATCTCAAAACAAGCCGCCTCCACCACATCATCACCAGCAGCCCCTGCCTTAATCGCAGTAGCCACAATCCCCATCCCCAACGGTTTCGTCAACACCAGATGATCTCCAGCCCGCAGCCCCGCGTTTGTCAATATTCGATTCGGATGCACCTCACCCAAAACCGCCATCCCGTACTTCGGCTCAGGATCATCCACGCTGTGCCCGCCACCTATAACAAAGTCACATTCACCAGCAATGTCAGAACCCCCAGCCAACACCTCGCTCAAAATGTCGCTCGACAGCTCTGCCGCATTCCACGCCACAAGGTTGAGCGCCATCAGCGGACGCGCCCCCATCGCATACACATCAGACACCGCATTGGCAGCAGCTATCCGCCCCCAAGTGCGAGCATCATCAACAACGGGCGTGATGAAATCAGCCGTCAAAACCAGGGCGCGCTCAGGCTCAAGCACCCACACAGCGGCGTCATCGCCGGTGGCGGTGCCCACAACCAGTTCGGAGGCTTCAATTTGAGTGAGGCTGCGCACAACTTGCGCTAACTCGCTAGGAGCGAGCTTGCAACCTCAACCAGCGCCGTGACTGAACTCAGTTAACCGCTTCGCCATAGGTCACCTCCGTTTCTCAATTGCCTGTCCTTATCGTCCACTAAGCCTTCTGCCCGCGTCGATCTATGGCGCTATTTTGCCCCATTAGCGTCACCTAGGTGAGCAGCCCCCAACTCAACACTGCTGCCACTGAGCTATTCGGCGTCCGCTATCCCATAGTGCAAACCGGCATGGGCTGGGTCGCCGGCCCCTCCCTAGTTGCTGCCACAGCCAACGCTGGCTGTCTCGGCATCCTCGCCTCAGCCACAATGACCATCGACGAACTACGCCAAGCCATCGCCGACATTCAACAACGAACCGACAAGCCCTTCGGCGTCAACATGCGTGCCGATAGCGCCGACCTCGGTGATCGCATCCAAGTTCTTATTGCTACCAATAACGACGACGACAACAACACCGACGACGACAACAACAATGCCAACACCGACAACAACCAGATACGCGTAGCTAGTTTCGCCGGCGCACCCGCAGCCGACGACATCAAACAACTCCAAGACGCCGGCATCGCAGTAATGCCAACAGTCGGCGCGGTGCGTCACGCAGAAAAAGTCGCCGAACTAGGCGTCGACGTCATCATGTGCCAAGGCTCCGAAGGCGGTGGCCACACCGGAGTCGTCCCCACATCGCTGCTATTACCACAAGTCCTTAACGCTGTTGACGTGCCTGTCATCGCCGCCGGAGGCTTCACCGACGGACGCGGCCTCGCCGCAGCCCTTGCCTGGGGTGCCAGCGGCATCGCCATGGGCACCCGCTTTTTACTGACCCAAGAATCCAAAGTTCCAGCCAACATTAAAACCGCCTACCTCAACTCCTCGGTCACAAACACAGTCGTCACAGACCGAATCGACGGCTCACCGCAGCGAGTCATCAAAACCAAACTCGTCGACACCCTCGAATCACGCAACCCTTTGCGCTGGCTCTTAACCCTCGTCCCATTAACCCTCGTCAACGCCCTGCGTTTCAGAAAACTCATCGGAATGCCCACACGACAACTCCTGCGCGAAGCCCGCTCAATGAAACGCAACATGTCGCTGCAGCAAACCTTGATGGCACCAAACGCCGCCATGCTCACTCGTGCCAGCCTCGTCGAAGGCAACCACAGCGGAGTCCTACCCACCGGTCAATGCGTAGGACTCATAGACGACCTCCCAACGTGTGAAGAGCTCGTGCAGCGCATAGTCACCGACGCTCAAGTCGCCCTCACCCGCTAACCACCCGTTCCCTGCTCAACGACAACTATTTTCTGACTCATGTGTGGCAGATACGTCAGCTCAACCCCACCAGCTGAGCTAGCCGAACACTTCAACGCCCTCGCCGCACCTGGAATAGTCGACAAGAGCTCTGCCAAGTTCAACCCCAACTTCAATGCCGCCCCCACCCAAAGCGTTTTCGCCATTTACGAACCCGCAACTAAAAACTCTGGCAAAGATGCCAAAGACTCAGAACTTGCCGGAAAACGCCTCCTAGACAAGTTCCACTGGGGTCTCATTCCCTTCTGGGCTAAAGACCCAAAAATCGGCAACCGCATGATCAACGCCCGCGCCGAAACCATCACCGAAAAGAACTCCTACCGAGTGCCGCGAAGTCGCCGCCGTTGCATAATCACCGCCGACGGCTTCTACGAGTGGTTTAAACCCGCAGACGCGAAAAATAAGACCCCTATGTACATCACCCGCACCGATGGCGAACTCTTTGCCTTCGCCGGCCTCTGGGAAACCTGGCGCCCCGATCCTGATCAACCCACTATTCAATCTTGCACAATTATCACCTGCGAAGCCAACGACAAGATGGCAGAAATCCATCACCGCATGCCGGTGATCCTGCCATCCACACTCTGGGACGCTTGGCTCGACACCGAAAACACCGACTCCGCAGCAGCAGCCGACATGCTCATCCCAGCCCCATCAGGACTAATTCAATTCCACCCCGTATCCACCGACGTCAACAACATCCGCAACAACTTCGCCGAACTAATCACCCAAGCCGACTGAGCCCCTAAGACTTCCCCCTAAGACTTCCCCCTAAGATTTCATTGCTTCTGACAGCTGTGCCGCTAACGCATCTAAATCGTCGCCATCTGGCTCGGTATCAGCTTGGGCAAAATCCAAATGCTCCATATGATCAATCGGCACTACATGCAAATGCGTATGCGGCACCTCAAATCCGGCGATCATCAAGCCCACCCGTGTCGGTGCCAGCAACTTCATCTGTGCTTGCGCCACCCGCTGCGCCACGCCCATAAGGTGCGCCGCCAAATCAGTCTCAAGGTCAGTCCAATGATCCACCTCAGCTCGAGGCACCACCAGCACATGACCTCGATTCAGCGGCCGCACATCTATAAAGGCAACACAGTGCTCGTCTGTCCAAACAAACCGAGCTGGTATTTCACCATCGATGATCTTGGTAAAGATTGACGCCATGGGAGCAGACTACGCCAACCCTCAACCCACCCCTAATTCCGTCGACCCCTCACCCCCGTCCGACTTCGGGCGCATCTTCACCTTCCCCAACTTCATCTCCATTGCCCGCCTCGCCAGCATCGCCGTGTTCATATGGCTCCTGTTCGACGTCGGCGACCGTTGGACAGCCGCCCTGCTATGGGGTGCCCTCGGTGCCACCGACTGGGTCGACGGCTGGTGGGCACGCCGTTTCAACTCCGTCAGCGAACTCGGCAAAATCCTCGACCCAGTCTCAGACCGAGTCGTCCTCATCGTCGCCGTCTTCGCAGTCGGCATCGACGGCTCTGTCCCATGGTGGCTCGTGATCGCAACCCTCGCCCGCGAAGTCTCAATGTCAATTATCATCCCAATCCTCAACGCCATGGGCGTCCCCCGACTGAATGTCACCTGGTGGGGCAAATGCGCCACCTTCGGCCTCTACTTCGCTTTCCCGTTACTGCTCGCCGGTGCCGCCGACCCTGCCCACCTCAACGCCTCTATCGCTGAGGCAATGCGCATCGCCGGCTGGGTATGTGCCGCACCCTCGCTCATCTTCAGCTATGCCTCAGCCATCCAATACCTAAACATAGGCATCGCCACCTTGCGCCAAGCCCGCTCCACCTGAACCTAAACCTGCCTCAAACAATCCACCTAAACCTGCACCCAACTATCCACCTAAATCTCCACTCTCCGACTTCTCCAAAACACGCTCTCTCAGGTAACTTTTGCCATATGGACGTTCCAGAAAATCTCCGTTACTCAAAAGACCATGAATGGGCTCTCCTCGAAGGTGACATGGTCAAGATCGGCATCACTGACTTCGCCCAAGACGCACTTGGCGACGTCGTCTATGTCGATCTCCCCAACGTCGACGACAACGTCTCCCAAAATGAAGTCTTCGGCGAAGTCGAATCCACCAAATCTGTCTCTGAGCTCTACTCACCGGTCAGCGGCACCGTCGCCGAAATCAACGAAGATCTCCTCAGCTCCCCGCAACGTCTCAACGAAGACCCATACGGCGACGGCTGGATTTGCGTCGTCAAAACCTCAGACGCCGCCGAACTCGACAACCTCCTAGACGCCGATGGCTACCGCGCCCTCACCGAAGATAGCTAGTGAGTGAACCAACCGTCCCGCATCAACTCTCCGACGACGACGCCTCATCGGGCCCAAATCAATCAGGCACAGTTGTCGTCGACCGCTCCGCCTTTAGCCGCAGCGACGGACTCTTCGTCATTAACCAGGGACCCAAAGCAGGTGCACGCTACGCCCTCGACACCGACCCGGTCACCCTCGGACGCCACCCGTCCAACGACATTTTCTTAGATGACATCACCGTTTCGCATCACCATGCCGAGGTCTTCCGAGCCGATGCCACCTTTCGCATCCGTGACCTCAGCTCACTAAACGGAACTTATGTCAACTCCAAAATCATCGAAGACACTGAACTCGCAGAAGGAGATGAAGTGCAGATAGGCAGATACAAAATGGTTTTCCTCCATGGAACGGCGGATTAGATGAACGCAGCAATAATCCAACCCGCTGACTCAAGCCCGCTCAACCGCGGTGCCGTCAGTCAGAGTCAAACCCTGTCCGATCCAGTCACCTCTAACCCAATGGAGCCCAAGACAACCGCCGACAACTATCACTCCATCGGCGACGTGTTAACCCTGCTCGGCAGAGAACACCCCGACCTCACCGTCTCTAAAATCCGTTTCCTAGAGGCAAAAGGGCTCATCGTTCCGCAGCGCACCCCTTCAGGTCATCGTCGTTTCTTTGACGCCGACGTCGCTCGCCTGCGCTGGGTTCTCAATCAGCAGCGTGATCGCAGCCTGCCATTGCGTGCCATCCGCAGCGAACTCAAGGATCCGGCACTTGTCGAGTCCTTCGAAACCGGCGAATACCCCGCCATTCAAGACACCCGAACGGAGCCCGTCTCTATGACAATGGACACAGGGACACTGGACACCGGGACACTGGACACCGGCGAATCCGACGCTGTCGGATTTTTTGATCCCGACGAACCCACAATGCCCGACACGTCAACCGTCTCCGAGGAACCGACTATCGATCCCACCCCACTCAGCGAAGGCGATACTAAAAGCATGGACACCGACGAGCTTGAAGAAACCACATTTGAAGAGACCCCATTTGAAGAGACTGTTGCCGAAGTAGCTGAGCAACCTGAAATAGTCCCTGAAATAGTCCCTGAAATAGTCGAGGAAGTTGCTGAAGAAGTGATAGAGGAAGTTGTAGAGGATGTGGTTGAGGAAGAAGAGATAGAACCGGAACCGGCAACTATCGAAGGCTCGGTCAGTCTCAACCTTGAGGAACTTGCCAGCATCACCGGCACCGAGTCCCATGAGCTCAAGGAGCTAATCCGCATGGGCCTGCTTGCCCCAATGAGCAACGATGCAACCTTTGACCACCGAGCAGTCCTCATGGTTCAAATCATCCAGCGTTTCACCGAACTAGGCGTCGAACCGCGAGTGCTACGCATGTACAAGGTCGCAACCGACCGTGAAATCGGCATGTATGAGCAGCTCTTGGCGTCACAAGTTGCCCGAGGCGACTCAGCCACCGTGCGTTCGCAACTTTCAGAGCTAGTAAACCTCTCCGAACAGCTTCGCCGCGGCTTGTTGCAGCATCATTTCTCCCCACACCTGGATTAACGCTTCACAACCGATTAATTCACCCACCATGATTGAAATGGAAATAGTCGGCGTGCGCGTCGAAATGCACTCCAACGCACCCATCGTTTTGCTTCGAGAAAAGACCCCATCTGCTCGCTTGCTCCCCATTTTTGTCGGCATGTCTGAGGCAACCGCGATAGCGCTTTGCCTCGAGGGAAAACAACCCCCACGTCCCATGACTCACGACCTCATGATCCAAGTCCTTGGCGAACTAACCGCCGACCTTGAACGCATCGTTGTCACCGAACTTCGAGACAAGACCTTCTTCGCCGAAATCCACCTCAACTCATCGGCGGGCACCTCTGTCATCTCCAGCCGACCGTCCGATGCCATCGCTCTCGCGGTGCGCTCCGGTGCTGCCATCTTCGTAAATGAAGATGTCGTCGGCATAGCTGGCTACGCGGGCACCAGAGGAGATCAGCAGCTCGACTCTGAAGAAGTCGTAGAACAATTCAAAGAGTTCATCGACTCCGTCTCACCCGAGGACTTTGCCCAGAGTTAATTAAGCACAGAGCTAAACCAATTCACACGCTGGTAGTTTCCCCTATGAAATTTGTTTGGGAAATTGTTTACCCTCACAGGTGACATTCCCACGGCCTCATAAAGGAGACTCCAATGGCTATAAAGAAAACACCAGCTAAGAAAATCACTTCTAAAACTCCTCCAAAGGTCGACCGAAGTCACGGCTACAACAGCATGTGCGCATTTGAGCTCGCCAACATCACCTACCGTCAGCTCGACCACTGGGATCGCATCGATTTCGTCAAGCCCTCCCTTGAAGAGGCAATCGGCAGTGGCAGCCGACGTCTTTACAGCTACGGCGACATCGTCAAGCTGCGTGCCATCAAGGAACTCCGCGACGCCGGTCTGAGCGTCAAGAGCATCCAGATCGTCATGGACAATCTCAAGACCGAATTCAACGCCGACCTTGCCACATCCAACCTCGTCATCGACGGCAAAACCCCAATCTTGGCAACCGACGACGAGCTAGTCGATCTCATCAGAGGCGGCCAACGAGTCCTCAACGTGTTGCCGATGGCACCGGTGCAACAAGAGGTCGACGCCAAGATCATCCAGCTCTTCCCTGAGCACAAGCTCTCCGAAAAGCCAGCCAATAAGACATCTGTCAAACCTGTTGCCAAAGCCGCGGCTCAGAAGGCATAACCCGCGCTCACCTATGGCAAATAAGCAATCGCCGCTTCATGATGTCCATGTAGCTGCCGATGCCAAGCTGGTCGACTTCGGCGGCTGGGACATGCCTGTCGCTTATCCCTCCGGCACGGTTGCTGAGCACATGGCATGCCGCAACGACGCCGCCATCTTTGACGTCTCACACCTCGGCACGGTTCGAGTCACCGGCGCAGGCGCTCACGACGCCCTCCAATGGTCGCTTTCCAATGACCTGAACCGCATCGCTGCCGGTGCCGCCCAGTACACACATCTCTTAGATGCCGACGATGCCTCGGTCACCGACGACATCATCGTCTGGTGGCTCAGCGACGACAACAGTGACGACAACAATGGCGGCATCTACGACGTCATCCCCAACGCCTCTAACACCGACCGAGTCACCTCAGTCCTGAAACAAGCCGCCGACAACATCAGCGTCGAAGATGTCACTTCAACTCGTGCCCTGCTCGCCATCCAAGGCCCTAACGCTCGCTCCAAACTCGCCGAAGTGTCACCTGAAGCCGCCGCTGTTGGCAGGTTCAAGGTCGCCGAAGTTGCCATCAACGGCGTAGACACCATCGTCGCCGGCACGGGCTACACCGGCGAAGACGGCGTCGAAATCGCCATCCCCGTTGACGCCGGCGAATTAATTTGGAACGCTCTGGTCACCGCAGGCGTCACCCCCGCCGGTCTCGGTGCCCGTGACACTTTGCGACTTGAAGCAGGCCTGCCTCTTCACGGTCACGAGCTCGGCCCCGGCATTACCCCGCTTCAAGCCGGTCTTTCCTGGGTTGCCCGCTTCGACAAGGGCGATTTCCGCGGCAAAGCTCCCCTAGAAGCCGAACAACAAGCCGGCCCTCATCGCATTATGCGAGGTTTGCTATGCGACACGCGACGTCCGCCTCGTGATGGCTGCGAAGTCCTTCGCTCCGACGAAAGAATCGGCACTGTTACTAGTGGCAACTTTTCACCAGTTCTCGGAGTGGGTATCGCCCTCGCTCTTCTCGATCCTTCAGTAGAGCTTGGCGAAGACGTCATTATCGACGTTCGCGGCAAGGAAATGCCCGCCAAGGTCGTAAAACCCCGATTTGTAGGTAACTAGGGCAACTCCAGCAAAGGTGCCAGCACATCCACGCTGCGTTGCATCAGCCAATGATCCGCCAAGGTCAACAGCGCCATGGCTTCAACCATCGGCACCGCCCTCGGTAACACACACGGATCATGTCGCCCCTTGGCTTCCAAGGTCGTCGCTTCACCAGAGCGAGTCACCGTGTCCTGCTCTGATGCAATCGTCGACGTTGGCTTGAACGCCACCCGAAACACAATGTCAGCCCTATTGGAAATGCCGCCCTGTATACCCCCTGAGTGATTTGTTCTCACATCGACTCCTGAAACACTGGGCACAAACGGGTCATTGTGTTCGCGTCCGGTCATAGTCGTTGCCGCAAACCCTGTGCCTATCTCGATCCCCTTAGCCGCCGGCAGCGACATCATCGCCGCCCCTAGCCGAGCATCGAGCTTGTCAAACACCGGCTCCCCAAGACCAGCCGGCACATTGCGACACACACACTCCACCACACCACCCAAAGAGTCCCCATCACGGCGAGCATCCTCAATCGCCTCAGCAATCCGCTCAGCTACAGCCACATCCGGGCAGCGAGTCGGACCCGCCTCAACATCATCCAAACTCACAGTCGCCGCATCCACTTCAGCCACATGTTCGTGAACTGATCGCACCCAGGCCAGCACCTCTATACCAGCCCCTACCCTCAGCAATTTGCGAGCCACCGCCGCGGCAGCCACTCGTCCGATGGTCTCTCGCGCCGAGGCACGCCCTCCGCCTGTCCAGTTGCGAAACCCATACTTAGCGTTGTAAGTAAAATCCGCATGCGAAGGCCGATACACGTCCTTTAGATGCTCATAAGCCCCAGGCTTGGCATCGGTGTTGCGCACCAAAATCCCAATCGGCGTCCCAGTCGTATACCCACCAAACACCCCCGACAAAATTTCTGCAGTATCTGCCTCCTGACGCTGCGTCACCAGACTGCTTTGCCCAGGCCGTCGCCGATCCAAATCGCTTTGAATATCTGCTTCGCTCAACTCCAACCGAGGCGGACACCCGTCAATCACAACTCCAACGCCACCACCATGGGATTCCCCAAACGTCGTCGCTCGAAACACCGACCCAAACGTGTTACTCATCACCGCGATCTTAGGATCACAACTCAAGCAGAGCTTGCTCTACCACCTCAGGCAACGCCGGATGTATGTAGTACTGCTGCGCTGCCATCTGATCCACCGTCAAATCAAATGCCATCCCCTGAATTAGTTGCTGTATCAAAGTCGACGCCTGCGGCCCAATAATGTGCGCACCCAGCAGTCGCCGAGTGTTCGCATCGGCAATCACCTTCACAACGCTCGTCGTGTCCTCCAATGCCCACCCATATGCACAAGCCGCATACGGATGCACTTTGGGCACGTAGCTATAGCCACCCTCGGTGCACTCCCGTTCGGTCAGTCCCACGCTTGCCACCTGCGGATGTCCAAACACCGCATGAGGAATAAAGCGATGATCCACCGCCTTTAAATCTGCCGGATGCGTCAAATTGTGGCGTACCACCCTTGCCTCATGGTTGGCAACATGTTTTAGCTGAACCGGATTGGCAATGTCGCCGAGTGCCCACACTCCAGGCGCAGTGGTCTGGCAATACTCATCCACAAGCACATAGCCAGCGTCGTTGGTATGGACGCCTCCAGCAGAGGGATTCAGTCCCGCACTGTTTGGTATGCGCCCTGTTGCCACCAGCAACGCATCGCCTCGCAGTTCACTCACATCACCCGGTCCATCAACATCCAACACGATTTCTGATTTTTTGGGTTCTTCACCTTCCCGCCGCGCACTACGCACCGACGCATCGGTCACCACCTTGTACTTCTCTGACATGGCTTCGGTGAAGCGACTGCGTATGTCTTCATCTTCACGTCGCAAGAACGTGTCTCCGCGCAACACAAAGGTCACATCAGAACCCAATGCCCCCATCACTCCGCCCAGCTCGGCTGCTATGTAGCCGCCGCCAAGCACCAGCAGCCGTTCCGGCAGTTCATCGAGGCGCATGATCGTGTCGGAGGTGTGATATCCGCAATCTTCTAGCCCTTCAATGTTCGGCACCGCCGCCCTCGCGCCCGCAGCAATCACAATCTGTTGAGCAGTGACGGTTTCTCCGCCCACGTCCACTTGTTTTGGTCCCACAAAACGTGCCGTGTTCTCAAAAACCGTCACATTGTCAAGCCCATGTCGCCATTCCAACCCCGACTGCGCTATCGGATCAATCCGCCCAAACACCCGATCCCTAATCGCCGCCCAATCCGCACCTTCCATGCGGGTATGCACCCCGTAGCGCCCACCATCAGCGGCTATCTCAGCCACCTCAGCGGCATACACAAACATTTTCGACGGAATACACCCCACGTTCAGACACGTCCCGCCAAACAGCCCATGCTCAGCAATGGCAACATTCCAGTCGTCATGCTCTGGCCCCAGCACCGAGTTCCCCGACCCCGCCCCAATAATCAACAAATCAAACTCCCGCATCCCCGCACATTACCCACCCCTACCTCAGACTATCCCACCTGTCGGCAATAATTAGCCCATGGGGTCAACCACCCGCGCCCAAAAATCTTCATCTCAAAAACCTTCGTCCCAAAAACCGTCATCCCAAAAATCTTCGTCTAAGTCTTCAACTAAGACAGCAACATCGTCGTTTGGTACTTCTAAACGTGAAGGCCACAACGCCGACGCCTTCTACGAGCGTTTCCCCACGCCAAACCAAGACCAAGAACTCACACCTCAACCTCCCGAAAAGGTCGACGAGCTCCTAGTCGGCGACTCTCGCAACATGAAAGAACTTGCCGACAACTCCGTCGCACTTGTTGTCACGTCGCCGCCGTATTTCGCCGGCAAGGAATATGAGCTAGAGCCCGGTTCTAACGGCGTGCCTGCTAGCTATATCGAATATTTGAAGATGCTCGCTGACGTTTTCAGCGAATGCTGGCGTGTTCTCGAACCTGGCGGACGCATCGCCGTCAATGTCGCCAACCTCGGCAGACGCCCTTACCGCTCCCTAAGCGCCGACGTTGCCCGCATCCTCCAAGACGATGTCGGCTATCTCCTGCGTGGCGAAGTCATTTGGCAAAAATCCGCAGGCTCAAACTCCAACTGCGCCTGGGGTTCGTTCCAATCCGCCGCCAACCCAGTGCTCCGTGACGTGACCGAGCGTGTGATTATCGCCAGCAAACTCCGCTTTGATCGTGCTATGTCACGTAAGCAACGCCAAAAAGACGGCCTCCCGCACGAAAACAGCATTTCTAAAGAGGATTTCATGGAGTGGACGCTCGATGTATGGCAGATCGCTCCTGAGTCGGCACGCCGAGTCGGTCACCCAGCTCCGTTCCCGGTGGAGCTTCCCAAGCGCCTGATCGAGCTCTACACCTACGAAAAAGATTTAGTCCTAGACCCTTTTGTCGGTGCCGGCACAACCGCCCTCGCTGCCAAAGACACAAACCGCCATTACTGGGGCTACGACACCGACTCCAGCTACATCACCCTCGCCGAAAAACGCCTCCAGCCCCAACAGAAGAACAGCTAGCTGGGCTGGCGGGCTTAAATGCGCGCCCGAAGTTAGTAACAGGTAGAGGCGAACTTGGCAAGTTTCTTTCGGGAACGTCGAGCCGTAGCAAGAGACTGGGTAGTGCTAACGGAAGAGACGGAACGCAGGCTCGAAGCGTAAAGCGGCGAGGTGACAGAAAAAACTTGCCAAGTGAGGTCCGAAATTAAGTGTTAGTAAAAACGGGAGGGCGTTTTTCGGCAAAAGCACGCGGCCCTTCTTTGGCGTCATTGGATTTGAGCACAGCCTGCCCGTAGTCCCATTCGTAGCGCAGCCCCTCATCAAGCGTCATCCCATCAGTCTCATGCAAAGTCTTCGTAATAGCAGCCACAGCAATCGGCCCGCAAGAAGCAACCTGCTCAGCCAACTCCATTGCCTTGTCCAGAGCAGTCCCATCAGGCACAACATGGCCAATCAAGCCAATATCCAACGCTTCCTGTGCCGAAATGTGCTTACCCGTCAACAAAAGCTCAGCCGCATGCGTATAAGCAATCTGACGCGGCAGCCGCACCGCTGAGCCTGCCATCGGATACAACGACCATCGTGCCTCGCTCACGCCAAAGCGAGCAGACTCACCAGCAACCCGTATCTCAGTAGCCGCCAATAGTTCAGTCCCACCTGCAATAGCCGCACCTTCAACAGCAGCAACAATCGGCTTAGTCGGCCGATAATGACGAAACATTGCTTTGTAAATCAGATCAGGATCTTCAGTCATCCGCGCCTTGGTATCAAGCGGATCATCACTTTTGGCATCCCCCGCCATCGCCCGCAAATCCGCCCCAGCACAAAAGTTCCCACCAGCACCCGTCAATACCAGACACCGCACATCAGGATCGTTGGACGCCTCCTCGCAAGCATCATGAAAACGGATCAGCATCGCCCCGGTCAGCGCATTGAGACGCTCCGGCCGATTCAACGTCACCACCACAACAGCCCCACGCCTCTCAACTAGAGCATCTGGCATCTCCTAAGACGCCAATAAATCCATTGGCGGGCAGCTACAGACAATGTTGCGGTCACCGTAAGCACCATCAATTCGCGAAACAGGAGGCCAGTACTTGTTGATCTGATCGCTACCAGATGGAAACGCCGCCTCCGAGCGCAAATACGGATGCGGCCAATCGTCAGCAGTTACGTCCTCACATGTGTGCGGCGCATTCACCAGCGGATTGTCATCAGCAGGCCAGTCCCCAGAACCAACCCGCTTAGCCTCAGCAGCAATCGCCAGCATCGCCTCACAGAAACGGTCAAGCTCCGCCTTGTCCTCAGATTCGGTCGGCTCCACCATCAGTGTCCCCGCAACAGGAAAGCTCATCGTCGGCGCATGAAAGCCGTAGTCGATAAGCCGCTTGGCGATGTCGTCAACAGAAACCCCGTACTCGTCTTTCAAAACACGAGTATCGAGAATGCACTCATGAGCCACATACCCGTTAGTCCCCGAATACAAAATCGGATAAACCTCAGCCAGCCGAGTAGCAACATAGTTGGCGTTCAGGATCGCTATCTCAGTCGCGCGACGCATCCCCTCAGCACCCATCATCCGTATATACATCCACGGAATCGCCAAAATCCCAGCCGAACCCCAAGGCGCAGCCGCAATCGGACCCGGCCCTGTCGGAGGCCCAGCCACAGGAGTCAACGGATGATTCGGCATAAACGGCGCCAAATGCTCAGCCACACCAATCGGCCCAACCCCAGGCCCACCGCCGCCGTGAGGAATGCAAAACGTCTTGTGCAAGTTCAAATGCCCAACATCGGCACCGAACTGCCCAGGTCGAGCCAACCCGACCATCGCGTTCAGGTTCGCCCCGTCCAAATACACCTGCCCGCCATGCTCATGTACAACGTCACAAATGTGACGAATCGCCGGCTCAAACACACCATGTGTCGACGGATAAGTAATCATCAACGCCGCCAAAGAATCCGAATGCTCATGCGCGAGCCGTTTCAAGTCGTCAACGTCGACATTGCCGTTGTCGTCGCACTCAACGACGACAACACGCATCCCTGCCATCACCGCACTCGCCGCATTCGTGCCATGCGCCGACGACGGAATCAGACAAACATCACGACCCGCATCGTCACGACTCTGGTGATAAGCACGAATCGCCAATAACCCCGCCAGCTCACCTTGCGCCCCGCTGTTGGGCTGCAACGACACCGCCGCATAACCGGTGATCTCCGCCAACCAGTTCTCCAGCTGATCCATCATCAGCTGATACCCAGCGGTCTGATCAGTCGGCGCAAACGGATGAATGTCAGCCAACTCCGGCCAACTCACCGGCTCCATCTCGATAGCAGCATTGAGCTTCATCGTGCACGACCCCAGTGGAATCATCGACCGATCCAGCGCAATGTCACGATTCACCAGACCCCGCATGTAACGCACCAAATCGGTCTCACTGCGATACGCACTAAAAATCGGATGCGACAACGGTGGCGTCGATCGCTGATACCCCGAAGGAATCGACTCCGCCACAGCGTCCAAATCGTCAACGTCGGCATCAATCCCGAACGCCGACCACACAATCTGCACCTCACGCCGAGTAGTGGTCTGATCCAACGCCGCCGCAACCGTGTCAACGTCAACTCGACGCAAGTTCACACCCTCAGCCAACGCCAAAGCAATGACCTTGTCGGCCCGCCCTGGTACCCGAGCACACACCGTGTCAAAAAACTCGTCATGCACAATCTCAACGCCGCCGTCACGCAACCCCTGCGCTAACACCCCCGCCAAACGATTGACACGCTCCGCAATACGGCGCAACCCGCTCGGCCCGTGATACAGCGCATACATCGACGCCATCACCGCCAACAACACCTGCGCCGTGCAAATATTCGACGTCGCCTTCTCCCGACGAATGTGCTGCTCACGTGTCTGCAACGCCAACCGCAACGCCTGACGTCCTTTCGTGTCAACCGACACCCCGACTAAACGCCCCGGCAACGACCGCGCATTGTCCTCGCGCACCGCGATATACGCCGCATGCGGCCCCCCGAACCCCATCGGCACACCAAATCGCTGCGTTGACCCCACCACAACGTCCGCCCCCAATTCACCCGGCGGTGTCAACACACACAGTGCCAACGGATCAGCCGCCACCGCCACCTGCACACCAGCGGCATGCGCCCGTTCCACCACCGCCGCCAAATCCACGATTGCGCCGGTCGTGCCCGGATACTGCACCAACATCCCGTAAGCCCCGTCCAAATCCGCGGTCGCCGGATCACCCACAACGACATCCAATCCAATCGGCTCCGCCCGAGTGCCCACCACCGCAATCGTCTGCGGATGACAATCCGCATCCACAACAAAGCGCAACCCCTTCGCCTTGCGATTCGTCCGCTGCAGTAAGGTCATCGCCTCCGCCGCCGCTGTCGGCTCATCCAACAAAGACGCATTGGCAACATCCATGCCGGTCAACTCCGCCACCATCGTCTGATAATTCAGCAACGCCTCCAACCGACCCTGCGAAATCTCCGGCTGATACGGCGTGTAAGCCGTATACCACCCCGGATTTTCCAACACATTGCGCCGAATCAGCGCCGGCGTAATCGTCTGGTGATACCCCATCCCAATCATCGACGTCACCAGCAAGTTCTTGCGAGCCATCTCCCGCAACTCATCTTGCGCGAACTGCTGCCGACACGCATCGGGCAAATTCAACGCCTCGCGCTTGCGAATGTCATCAGGCACAACCCGATCAATCAGCTCACCGAGATCACCCACACCAATCGTGTCCAGCATCTGCTGCACCGCCTGCGCCCCAGGCCCAATATGACGCCCCGCAAAAGTATGACGAGCATGCAGGTCATCAAGCGTCAACCGCTTGCCCGATTCTTGATTTAGTCCACGTGACATAGCGCTCACGCTACCCACGACAATCAACGATTTTCAAAATCGTGTCACAAGTCACATAGAAGATTTACGATGACAATATGCGCCCCGCCCTAGACGGCTTCTTTGCTTACGACGACAACGGCGACGCCTACCTAATCGGTGGCAAATTCAAAAACACCGACTCCTATTTCTTCCCCAAACACCTCGGCGGCACCGACCCTGACGTCGGCGCAAATGCCGAAATCGAAGAAGTCGCCCTAAGCCGCTACGGAACCCTCTGGTCATACACCACCAGTCACTACCAACCCCCCGAGCCGTTCATCGCAGCAACCGACACTTTTGAGCCAATAACAATCGCCGCAGTAAAGCTAGAGCACGAAAAAATGGTCGTCTTAGGTCAATGCCCTGCCGGTATCACCCCCGATGACCTCCATATTGGTATGCGCATGGAACTAATCATCGACAAGCTCTACTCAGACGAAGATGGTGATTACTCAGTATGGATGTGGATGCCCGCATAATGACTATCGATCCCATTGCCGTAATAGGCGTCGGCATGCACCCCTGGGGCAAATGGGGACGCAACTTCGTCGACTACGCCATAACCGCCGCCACCAAGGCCATCGCCGACGCCCAAATCAACTACAAAGTCAACTACAAAGACATTGACTTTGTCTCCGGTGCCATCACCGTGCGCTGCGGTTACCCCGGATACGTCGCCGGCTCAACCTTTGCCCGAGCTCTCGGCTTCACCGGCGCACAAATCGCTAGTAGCTACGCCGCCTGCGCCTCCGGCACCATCGCCCTGCAAGCCGCCCGAGGCCAAATCCTCGCCGGCGCATGCGACGTCGCACTCGTAATCGGTGCCGACACGACTCCCAAAGGCTTCCTTGCCCCAAACCCCGGCGAGCGCCCCGACGACACCGACTGGCTGCGCTTCCGACTAATCGGCGCAACCAACCCCGTCTACTTCGGCCTCCACGCCCGCCGCCGCATGGACCTCTACGGCGCCACCACCGACGACTTCGCCCAAGTCAAGGTCAAAAACTCCCGCCACGCCGCAACCAACCCCAACGCCCGCTTCACATCCGAATACAGCCTCGACGACGTCCGCAACAGCCCCATCGTCTCCGACCCGCTGCGCCTGCTCGACATATGCGCCACATCCGATGGTGCAGCGGCACTAGTGGTCGCCTCGATGGAATGGGCAAAAGCCCACGGCCACCCCAACCCCGTCAAAGTTGCAGGCATTTCCACCGCTTCGCCCACCTACCCAGACCCGGTAATCGATTTGCCCTACATCGCCTCCGACTCCGCCGCAACCAACAACACCTCCTTTAAAGACTCGATCCCCCTAAAGGCATATGCCGAAGCCGGCCTCGGCCCCGATGACATGGACTTAGCCGAGGTCTACGATCTCTCAACAGCACTCGAGCTCGACTGGTACGAACATCTCGGCTTTTGCCCCAAAGGAGAAGCCGAAAAAATGCTCCGAGACGGCGAAACCAGCATCGGCGGACGCCTTCCCGTCAATCCCAGCGGCGGATTAGGCGCTTTTGGCGAAGCCGTGCCGGCTCAAGCCGTAGCCCAAGTCTGTGAAATCACCTGGCAACTCCGAGACCAAGCCAAAGATCGCCAAGTCCAAGGCGCATCCGCAGGCATCACCGTAAATCAAGGACTTTTCGGCCACGGCTCGTCTGTAATTCTGCGGCGATAATCCACCGCATGCTTTCGTTTTAAAGTGCTAAATCGCTCTTACCCGCCAAATCCCTAGTAAATCCAACATCGCAACCCCTTTGTGGGCTAATGTTTGAGCAACCCCAACGCTTGTTTTCACGGTCCAACCCTGAAATCAGGTCCCAAAAGTGTCTTCAGCAGTAAATACCCAACAGTAAATACGGCTGTGACATAGCGCCAGAAAGGAGCGCCAAATGAATAAAGGTGAACTCGTCGCAGCAATGGCGGGTCAAGCCGATGTCTCTCAGGCTGATGCTGGAAGGTGTCTCGACGCCTTCCTGTCAACAGTTGAGGACGAAGTATGCAGCGGCGGCGACGTAAACATCTCGGGTTACCTAAAGTTTTCCCGTACTCGCCGCAGCGCACGCACCGCCCGCAACCCAAGAACGGGCGAAACCGTCAATGTGCCAGCGACAAACGCAATGAAGGTGCAAGTCGGTTCCAAGCTCAAGGCTGCTGTTAAAGCTTCCTAAAGCAATGGTGGGTACCGGCAAGTCGCCGGTACCCACCCAAAGCCTGCGCAATCACCCCAGTTATGGGCACCCAAATCATGGGCTTCTCTAGCGCAGCTTTGTAAACACTTATGCCCATCAATCCGGCTGACGTAATCGCACACCGCGACCCGTTCCTATTCGTTGATGAAATAACAGAACTGGTTCCCGGGGTCAGCGCCCGAGGCACTTGGCACCTAACCGGCGACGAAGCCTTCTTCCAAGGACATTTCCCCGAACGCCCCACCCTTCCAGGCGTTCTAATGTGTGAAGCAATCGCCCAACTTGGTGCCGTCGCCTTGCTAAGCGACGACCGTTTCAGCGGCAAACTCCCCTTATTCGGCGGTATCGACTCCGCTCGCTTCCGTCATCAAGTCGTCCCCGGCGACACTCTCGAACTTTCAGTTGAAATGACCAAACTCAGCGCCCGAGCCGGCAAAGGCAAAGGCAGCGCCACTGTTAACGGCAAAACCGCCGCCGAAGCCGGCCTCATGTTCATTATCGCCGACACCGCATAACGACGACGTTTTCAACGACGACGTCTGCGGCTACTAAGCCGGGCCGATTACCAAAGTCCCGTTATGTCCGCCAAATCCAAACGAGTTTGAAATAGCAATCCCCGGCTCCCAAGAAGCCGCCTCACCGGAAACCACCTGAATCGGCGGCAACTCCGGGTCCTGCTCGGTAAGTCCAGCAGTCGGCGGAATCAAGCCCTTTTGAATCGCCAACACCACCGCTGCGGCTTCCAGCGCCCCCGCAGCCCCAAGCCCATGTCCGGTAACACCCTTAGTAGAGGTCACCAACGGCCCTGGAGATGTCCCAAAAACCGCCGCCAAAGCCTGCGCTTCAGCCGCATCGTTCAAATCCGTCGATGTGCCATGAGCGTTCACATGCACCACATCACCAGCATCCACACCCGCATCAGCCAACGCCTGGGTCATACACGCCGCCGCTCCCGCACCGCCAGGTGCCGGTGCTGTGATGTGATATGCATCAGTATTTGATGCCGACCCCAGCACTTCGGCCAAAATCGTCGCCCCTCGACCTTGCGCCTGATCCCATTCCTCCAACACCAAAATCGCCGCACCTTCGGTCATCACAAACCCGTCACGGTTCGCATCAAAAGGCCGACTAACCCCGCTCGCGCTCAAAGCCGTCATATTCGTGAACCCCGCCACCGCGGTCGGCGTAAACGGTGCTTCTGAACCACCGGCAAGCATCGCATCACAACGCCCGTCAGCGA
>JAAXHB010000196.1 GCA_012271125.1 Actinomycetota bacterium
ACTAAGTACCTTGTGGTGCATGTAATATGGGGTTTGTTGGCAAGTCATGTTGTAGCTATTGTCTCGTGTTACATTTGATGTTATAAATCTCTTTTGTGTTTTGAATTGTGGGTGATGTCACCATAAATTTTGATCCCGTTTGCAGAATGTATTTTGTGCCATTTGATGGTTGTCAATTTGTTGGCATGTTGCGATGTAAGCGTGCCCTGTGGTGGCCAAATTTTGCCGATGAAGATCCATATGTTGTGCTTGTGGGTGTGGTCCCCATGGTAAAACGAAATTCTTTTGGTGCATGTATTGTGCGCCAGTTTGCGAAGTTTATTTGTTGGCGTATCATGATGTAGGCGTGTCCTCTGGTTGCCTGGTGTTACCTTGATGTTCTTCATCTCTGATTTTTGTTTTTGTAGGTGTGGTACCTATAGTCTTGAATTCCTTTAGCAGAATTTACTTTGTGCCAGTTGTTGAATTTGTTGCTGTCTCTGAAGATGAAGGTGTGTCCTCTGGTTGCCAATTGTTGCCTTTCACGTAGTGAATTTTTTAATTCGTGTCATAATAAACTTAGTCGTGACCTAGAAATTTATGTATTGATAGGCGTCCGTGGGTGTGTCTGTGGAAATATGAGTGTCTTCTTGTTCCTAAGAGTGACCTTAAATGTCTGTGTTGTGATTGTGGGTGTAGTATCCATATTAAACCTTGATACGCTATGCAGGGTTGTGGATTTAGTTTGACAATGTATGCGTGTTCTCTGGCAGGTACTTTTGATTGTTTAAATCTCTGTATTGTGGTTTGTAGGCGTGGTCCCAACAAAATTCTTGTTATTTATGGGTGTGGTCCCAATGATAAATCTATACCACTTTTTATTTTATGCGTGTTGTAGTTGTTTTGTGGGCAAGATATACGTGTCGCCTGGTTGCCAAGTGTTGATGTTAATTTCTGTGTTGTGGTTTGTGGTTGTAGTACTACTACAAACTTTGTCGTAGCCTCTCTATGTTGCAGTTTGTCATGCATGAGGTGTATCCTGGTTGCCACTGGTTACCATTGATGTTTGCAATCTTCTGTTTTGTGGGTGTGGTCAACGTTGTAGTGCTAAGTTTTGTTGGCTCT
>JAAXHB010000197.1 GCA_012271125.1 Actinomycetota bacterium
CGAAGTTGTTGACTGTCTGAGGAGCGCCGGCAGCGTTTAAGGCAATCTCGATAGTGCCTTGGGTGGCTTCGCCATTGGCGTTGGTGAATGTGACCTCCATGGTGGCGCTGTAGCGGCGCTCCGGGTCGATACACATCGGCGGGGCTTCGGGGAATTGGCGTTGTTGCGGGCTGGACCCGTCCGCTGCTGGGCAAGCAATTTTTGACACTATGTCCTCTTCTGTTGTAGACCTAAGGTGCTGATTAAGCACCGGCAAGGGTCAGATGCTACGCAGGCGGGTACCGTTGCGGACAGTGGATTGTGAATGGTCTGCGACAGGTGTTGAGGTTCATAAGCGCGTAGTCGGCCCTGTTGCCAACAATGTGTTCATCATTCGTTGCACCGAAACAGGCGAGGCGGTAATGATCGACGCCGCTAACGAACATGAGATGCTGCTCGAGCTGTGCGAGAAGTTGGGTGTGCGCACGGTGTTGGAGACACACGGACATTGGGATCATATTCAGGCGATTCCGGCGGTGCGCGATGCCGGTTATCAGGTGGGTGTGACAGCGCAGGATGCGGCGATGCTGCCGAGCTATGACTATTTGCTGGAGGACGATTCGGTGATTGAGATCGGGCGGTTGCGGTTGCGGACGTTGCATACGCCGGGTCATACCGACGGGTCGATGTCGTTTCATGTTGAGGGCACGCCGTTGTTGTTCACCGGCGACACGTTGTTTCCGGGCGGGCCGGGGGCGACGCATTTTGAGGGCGGGGATTTTGACAAGATCATAACTTCGATTGAGGATCGGATGTTTCGGAAATTTGACTCCGAGACGATTGTGTTGCCGGGACATGGCGACAATACGACTATTGGGGCTGAGTCACCGCATTTAGATGAGTGGGTCAGCCGAGGCTGGTAATCATGACCGCAGGTCTCTAAAGACGGACAGGAGACATAGATAGGAATCAAATGGGGAAAGGAATCAAATGGGGAAACTGTTAGAGGGCAAGGTTGCGCTGGTCACCGGTGCTGGGCGTGGCATCGGACGTGAGCATGCGCTGATGATGGCGTCACACGGTGCCAGCGTCGTTGTCAACGATTTAGGCGGCGACGAGTTCGGAGGTGGCGGTGATGCGACGCCTGCACAAGAAGTTGTCGACGAAATCGTCGCAGGCGGTGGGGCAGCGGTTGTCAACGGCGGCAGCGTGGCGTCTTTTCGTGAAGCCGAAACGATGGTGCAACAAGCCATCGACACCTACGGCGACATTCATATAGTCGTCAACAACGCCGGCATTTTGCGTGATCGGATGATGTTTTCGCTGACTGAAGAGGATTGGGACATCGTGTTGGACGTGCATCTCAAGGGCACGTTTGCGGTGTCGCATCATGCCGCTTCGTACTGGCGCAACAAGGCCAAGGCAGGCGAGGAGACCTACGGGCGGATTATTAACACGAGCTCGCCTTCGGGTATTTACGGCAATATTGGACAGACGAATTACGGCGCTGCCAAGGCGGGGATTGCGGCGTTTTCGGTGATTGCCGCTCAGGAGTTGGTGCGTTACGGGGTGACGGTGAATTGCCTTGCGCCGACGGCTTGGTCTCGGCTGACTGCGCCGTTGTTTGGCGGCGATGCGGCGAGCGAGGAGTTCAAGGAGGCGGTTAGCCCGCGCTGGATTGCGGTGATTGCTGCATGGCTGGCGAGCCCTGAAGCGTCAGGTGTGACCGGTCGAGTGTTTGATATTCGTGGCGAGACATTGGGTATTGCCGAAGGGTGGCATCTTGGGCCAACAGCGACACAGCCTGATGATCCGTCTGCGCTGGGGCCGATTGTGACGGAGCTAATGAGCAAGGCTCGGCTCAATGCCAACATGGATGGCAAGGATCACGAAGGGCCAGGTTTCCCGTCGCAGAGCATTTAGTTCTGGGCTTGGCTGCCAGAGCGCATAGGGCGGCGCCCATCAACACGGCTTCGTCCCATAGGGCGACGCCCATCAATAACGCGTGGAGCTGATCGGATTTGAACCGACGACCCCCTGCTTGCAAAGCAGGTG
>JAAXHB010000198.1 GCA_012271125.1 Actinomycetota bacterium
ATCAACCACACCACCAGCTACTGGATTCCAAACCAAAAGCGAACTTTCGTCAACAAAGTAGACGTAGTGAGCGGTCCCGGCTATGACCGCATGGCCGAACTGCCTGAAAACATGCGCCACGATCATGAAATCCGTCGTGTAGTGACCGATCTCGGCGTATATGACTTCCAAACCCCTAACAACTCCATGCGCCTTGTATCTATTCATCCCGGAGTGTCCATTGGTCAGATCAACGATGCGACACCTTTTGAGTTTTTAGTCGCTGAGCCACCAGAGGTCACTCGCATGCCAACCCAATCAGAACGATCCATAATTCATGAACTTGACCCCAACAACCATCGCAAATCCGAGCTCTCCTAGCCTTCACTTGGATGAAAGAGCCTTCGCTAAATGAAAGAGAACATGTCAAAGCCGGTCATTTATTTCGTATGTACCGGTAACGCTGCCCGCTCGCCTATGGCTGAAGTCATGCTGCGTTCTCTCGACACAGCACAGCAACTCGAAATTCGCAGCGCTGGAACTCTGGTGATCGAAGGCCGCCCTATGGGCACACGCACTCGCCGAGCCCTGGAACGCCACGGCTTAGGTGACTTCAATCACCTCTCAAAACAATTCCGCACCGAAGATGCTCTAGCAGCTGACCTAGTGCTAGTGATGGAGCCTGAGCACATTCACTGGATTCGTGTCAGCATCCCCGAAGCGGCACCGATTACCGGCATGCTCCGACATGTCGCCACATATCTAATACAGGACAACCGCAGCCTGCCCCAAAAGGTGTCAGAGCTAAATCTCGCCGAACTCAACCCATCTTGGGATGACGAAGTGGCCGATCCCCACGTTGGAGATCAAGACGTCTATGACTATGCCGCAGACGATCTATTTCAACTCGTCAAAGACCTATACCCCAAACTCATCACTTCAACCTGAGGGGTAATCTCACATAACTCAGTAAAGGAGTTCCCATGTCCCAGACCGTGCGAGGAGTGGTCGCCGCCGCTGTAGGCGAACCCGTTGGCATTCAAGACATCGTCATCCCAGACCCAGGTCCCGGCGAAGCAGTCGTCGCCATCCAAGCCTGTGGGGTATGCCACACCGACTTGCACTACCGCGAAGGCGGCATCAACGACGAGTTCCCGTTCCTGCTGGGGCACGAAGCCGCCGGAGTCGTCGAATCAGTAGGGGAGGGGGTCTCCGAAGTAGCCCCAGGCGATTTCGTCATCTTGAATTGGCGAGCTGTGTGTGGTCGATGCCGCTCCTGTCTCAAGGGAAAGCCACACATCTGTTTCAGCACCCACAATGCGACTCAAAAAATGACCCTGACCGATGGCACCAAGCTGTCCCCAGCCTTGGGCATTGGCGCATTCGCCGACAAAACCCTGGTCGCTGCCGGTCAATGCACCAAGGTCAACCCAGCCGCCTCACCCACCGCCGCAGGGCTGCTCGGCTGTGGCGTAATGGCAGGAATCGGTGCTGCGGTCAACACCGGAGGCGTGAGCCGAGGCGATAGCGTCGCCGTTTTCGGCTGCGGCGGCGTAGGCAACGCTGCTATTGCCGGCTCAAAGCTGGCGGGAGCTTCCACGATCATCGCTGTCGACATCGACGACCGCAAGCTCGAATGGGCAAAAGGCTTCGGCGCAACCCACACAATCAACTCCACCAACAACGACCCCGTCGAGGCAATCAAAGCACTAACCAACGATAACGGAGTCGACGTCGCCATCGAAGCCGTCGGCCTACCCCAAACATATAAACAAGCCTTCGAAGCACGCGACTTAGCAGGCACAGTCGTGCTTGTCGGCGTGCCAAGACCTGAAATGACCTTAGAGCTGCCATTCATCGAAGTCTTCGGGCGAGGCGGAGCTCTAAAGTCAAGCTGGTATGGCGACTGTCTGCCTTCACGTGACTTCCCAATGCTGATTGACCTATATCTACAAGGCCGGCTGGACTTGGACGGTTTCGTATCTGAAACCATCGACTTGGACGGCGTGGAAGGTGCCTTTCACAAAATGGAGCGCGGCGAAGTGCTGCGCTCAGTGGTGGTGCTGTAATGGCAATTGAACTAGTTACAACCGATGGAATATTCGCCCTAGATGGCGGTGAATGGGAAGTCACCAACAACATCTGGATCATTGGCAACGACTCCGAAGTCCTGATCTTCGACGCCGCCCACGACCATGAACCCATCGCTGCTGCGGTCAACGGTCGCAAAGTCAAGGCAATCGTCTGCACCCATGGCCACAACGACCACATCAACGCGGCGGTGGCGTTGCGTGACGCTGTAGACGCTCCGATCATTTTGCACCCCGAAGACCGAATGCTCTGGGATGCCGTCTACCCGAACGACAGCCCTGACCGGGAGCTGGTGCCAGGAGAAACTTTGAGCGCCGGCGGCCATTCCTTAAGTGTCATCCACACTCCAGGGCATTCGCCAGGATGTTGTTGCTTTTACGATCAAACCGACGGGCGAGTGCTCTCAGGTGACACTCTGTTTTGCGGTGGACCTGGTGCAACCGGTCGCAGTTTCAGCAACGAGCCAACAATTTTGCGCAGCATCCGTGATTGCCTCTTGTCATTGCCTGATCACACCGTTGTTCACACGGGACATGGCGACACCACCACAATTGGTGCCGAGACCGAAGGCGTGTTAGGGCGCATAGCCGAACTCGGTATCGAATAGAGGTCATGGCATAGAGGGCATGGCAACCGCTACAACTTCCCAAGCCAACGCAACCGCTCAAGATTGCAAGTCAGCTCTAGCGGAACTCAAAGCAGCCGGCACAGCCCAAAATCGCAAGATATATGCCCGTCACGGTGCTACCGATCCAATGTTCGGCGTTAGCTACGCAGTCTTAGACAAGCTCGCCAAGAAAATCAAAATCAACCATGACCTAGCCGGTGCCCTATGGGCTTCCGGCAACCATGACGCCCGCGTCCTAGGTCTCAAGATCGCCGACCCTGCTCTATTGACCTCTAAACAGGCAAAAGCCTGGGTCAAAGATGTCGACAACTACATCCTCGCCGGTGCTCTCGGCGGGCTGATCGCCCAGTCCTCGCTAGCCCGCTCCTTATCAGACCTATGGCGTGATAACCGTTCGGAGTGGCTTGCTTCCACGGGATGGTTCATTGTCACTTGCACAGCCGAGCAACCCGACATCTGGTCTGAAGCTGAACTATCAAAGCTCATCAAGCAAGTCACCAGCGAGATTCACTCTCGACCCAACCGGGTGCGTCACGAAATGAACGGCGCCCTCATCGTCATCGCTCTGCGCAGTTCAAAACTTTGCGATGCAGTGCTGAAAGCCGCCAAGAAAATCGGAACCGTCGACGTCGATCACGGCGAAACCAACTGCAAAACTCCTGACATCGAGCTCTACGTCACCAAAACCCTCGCCCACCGCTCCCGAAAATCTAAATCCGCTTAACCCCTCACACAACTACCAGCTCCGACGCCATCTCCTGTGATGCCGCTGGTGTCATGAGGTTTCGCGTTCCATTAACTCCACGAGGTAGATCATGAGTTCCCTGTCGGTGGATTCAGTTAGTCCCAAGTCTCGTTTGAACAAATCAATAGCTGCTCGGGTCATCGATCCCAAAATGCCATCCACAGGCCCGGGGTCATACCCAGCGAACACCAACGCACTCTGCAACGCCGCCACTTCGCCACCTTCCAACGGCGCAGCAGCCTCACGAGCTGCAGGGTCAAGTGCCGTTGCGACGATCGCACCGTCGGGTCCGGTTGCAGCGTCGCCGATGGTGCGCACCCCCCAGGTCACCACGAAGGCAAACACCAGCAGCAGCACCACCAAGATGAACACCCCCTGCAGGTGCATCCGCACCGCAAGCGTGCCCGGCAGCGCGGGTAGCAGCCCTTCAGGGCGGCTTAGCTGCTTTGTAGAAGCTTTTTTATCTCCACGCATGTTGGGCACACCGGGTAACGCTTGGGGTCTCGGCTCGGTACCCAGAGCTTGCCACATAGCGCACGGATGGCGTTGCCTTCCACATAGCCACGCATTGAGTCGGTTTTGCGCACATAGTGGGAGTAGCGGTCATGGTCGCCATCAGCGCTGACCGGTCGAGCGGCGGTTTCTTCACGGGTAACAGTTTCCTCAACCGGCTTAGTGATAGTCGGCGTTGCAGTTGTCATGCTGCCGTTGTCATGTCGCAGTTGTCAGAGTGTCCGCCGCCACTCCTTCACGCTATAGGGCTCTTAACAAATTCAGCCCCGCTCTAATTCTGTTATCGGCAGAACTGCCAGCGTTAGCCTCATTGCCGTGTCAGGTAAGGCCGACCACTAAATCATGCCCACTAAAAACATGGTCACTAAATCATGCCAACTAAATCATGCCCACTAAATCATGCCAACTAAATCATGGCTGAAATAAACGTTCAACTTCCCGACGGCTCCAGCCGTTGCCTTAACGCCGGCGCAACCGCTGCCGACCTTGCCTCAAGTATCGGTGCCGGCCTAGCCAAAGACGCCATCATCGCCGTAATCAATGGCACAGAGGTCGACCTCGTAACCGAATTGCCAGACAATGCCAATATTGAGATTGTCACCGCCGACTCCACTCGTGGCTTGCACACACTTCGCCATTCCACCGCTCACGTGTTAGCTCAGGCCGTGCTTGACCTCTACCCAGGTGCCACACACGCCATCGGCCCACCCATCGAGCATGGCTTCTACTACGACTTTGAACTTCCAAACGGTGCCACCTTCACCGACGAAGACCTAGAGCGCATCGAAGCACGAATGCATGAGATCGTTGCCGACGATCAGCCTTTCGTGCGTCACGAAATCAGCGCCGCCGAAGCCCTGAAACTGTTTGCCGATCACAAGTTCAAACGCGAAATCATCGAGGCTGTCTCTGCATCCAAAGCCGAAGTTGTTCCAGAACAAGAGCTTCCAGTCGACCGTTCCCAGCAGGCATCCGAGTTGGCATCAGAAGCCTCCGGTGACGGCACCGTCAGCTACTACCAGAACCTTGTCGGCCAAAGCGATGGCTCCGACACCAAAAACTTCACCGCCGAGGGCTTCATTGATCTCTGCCTCGGCCCGCATGTCCCTTCCACCGGACGCCTCGAGCACTTTGCTTTACAGAGAGTCAGCGGTGCCTACTGGCGTGGCAGCGAGCAAAACCCAATGTTGCAACGCATTTACGGCACTGCCTGGGCAACTAAAAAAGACCTCAAAGCCCATTTGCACATGCTCGCCGAAGCCGAACGCCGTGACCATCGCCGGCTCGCCACAGAACTCGATCTGGTGTCCTGGCCGGCCGAACTCGGTCCAGGCCTAGCTGTATGGCATCCAAAGGGTGCGCTGGTGCGCAAATTGATGGAGGACTTTTCCAGAGACCGCCACGAACAAGGCGGCTACGACTTTGTAGTTTCGCCTCACATTGCTAAATCAGTGCTCTGGGAAACCTCCGGTCACCTGGATTTTTACGCCGATGGCATGTATCCACCCATGGAAATGGACGGTGCTTCCTACTACCCCAAGCCAATGAACTGCCCGTTCCATGTGCTCATTTACCGGTCACGCTTACGTAGCTACCGAGACCTGCCAATTCGCCTGTTTGAGCTTGGCGCGGTGTATCGCTATGAACTCTCCGGCACGATCCACGGTCTAATGCGCAGCCGTGGCTTCACCCAAGACGACAGTCACATTTTCTGTGCCCGTGAGGACATCGCCTCCGAGCTCGCATCGTTACTTACTTTCGTATTAGATGTATTGAGAGCATTCGGGTTCGACGACTTTCAAGCGAATCTGTCAACCCGTCCCTTTGAGAAGTCGGTGGGGGAGGATTCCCTATGGGATGACGCCACCGCCGGTCTGCGTTCCGCTTTGGAAACCGCCAGCTTGGATTACGAAGTCGACGAAGGCGGCGGCGCTTTCTACGGTCCCAAAATTGACGTAGTGGTGCGTGACGCCATCGGCCGCGACTGGCAACTCTCCACTATCCAGCTTGATTTCAACCTGCCCGAACGTTTCGATCTGGAATACACCAGCACTGCGGGCACTCGCGAACGCCCAGTGATGATTCACCGAGCCTTGTTCGGTTCTCTCGAGCGATTCTTCGGCGTGTTGGTAGAGCATTATGCCGGCGCATTCCCGGCATGGCTAGCACCGATCCAAGTCAGCGTCTTACCAGTAGCCGCAACCCACACCACCTACGCCCAAGAGGTAATCGCACATTTAGGTTCGCACGGTTTTCGCTGTGAGATAGTCGAAGCAGACGAGCCGTTAGGTCGGCGAGTGCGTAACGC
>JAAXHB010000199.1 GCA_012271125.1 Actinomycetota bacterium
GCGTAGGACAGCGTTGAGGAGGCCGCGATGTTTAGGAGCGACCAGATTGACGGTCTCAGAAATGGCTGCATAAGGTGGGGTGGCGAGCTCAATGATTTGATAGGTGCCCAAACGCAGGGCATTAATGACGTTGAGCGGTGGGGTTCGATTTAGATGGTGTGTGTAGAGCCAGTCGAGAGCACGATTGCGGCGGGTTACGCCGTAGACGAGCTCAGTGGCAAAGGCTCGATCACGGGGTGATAGGTCTGATTGGTTGAGGGCAGCATCCAGAGTGGCGTTTGCGTAGGCGTCACCTTGTTCGATGCGGTTGAGGACGTCTAAAGCGAGTTGGCGGGCGGTCACTCCCCTAGCCGTTCGTTTGGCTGAATTCGCATACCGTTGCTCCAATCCTCCGCAGGTATTGCTGCTTTGCCTTCAGATTGGACTTCGATGAGTTCGATCGTGCCTTGGGGAGTGGCGGCATGGACTTGGGAGTCGTTAATAGTGATGGTTCCGGGGGGTAGGGAGGCATCGGTGTTGTGGAAATGGGATTTGAGGATTTTGAGGCGTTTATTACGGAAGGTTGTCCATGCACCTCCGACTCTGACAATGCGCTGGATTAGCTCTGCGGGCTGGTTCCAGTCAATGCGCAGGTCGTCAGGAGTTATTTTTTCGGCGTAGATCCAGTCGCCGACTTGTTCGACAGGTTTGGGTAGGCCGTTGAGGAGAGCGTTTGTCAACATGTCTGCGCCGATTCTTGTTAAGCGGGAATGGATGGAGCCGGCTGTGTCGTCGTCGTTGATTTGGATAGTGGAGCGGTCATAGACAGCACCGGCGTCTACTTCTTCAACGACTTGCATGAGACAAACGCCGGTTTCGGTGTCGCCGGCAAGTATGGCTCGCTCGACTGGAGCGGCACCACGCCAGCGTGGGAGCAGCGAAAAATGGAGGTTGATCATTAGGAGCCTGTCAAGGAGCTGCTGGTCGAAAAACACTCCATAGGCAACGACGACCCCGAGCAAGGTGATAGTCGGATCGGAGGGTGTGGGGGAAGCGACAGAGATGATTGCGGATAGGGCGCGGTCGTTTAAAGATGTGATAACTGGGAGACCTAGCTCTAGGGCGAGGGTGCCAACTGGAGTGTGGGTGTCGTCACCACCTCGAGAACGGCGTGATTCAGGCTGGGTGACAACTAGGACTACCTCGATGCCGGCGTCATGAATCACACGTAAGCATTCAGCGGCAACATCGGGTGAGCCGAAAAATATGACTCGCGGAGAGGATGCGCTAATCGTCGGGTTCGCTCTCGTTGCGGTATGGAAAGGCGGTTGAGCCGCCTGAAGGTGCGGCGTATTGGGGGCCGATGCCAAGTTCTCGGATGCGCTTGAGGGCTGCCTTGCGGGTGTCGTCATCAAGGTGTTCGATAAGCAGAGTGCCGTCGAGATGATCGAGCTCGTGTTGGAAAAGGCGAGCTTCGAGTTCGTCGGCTTCGATTGATACATCGTTGCCGTCAAGATCGGTACCGACTACATGGACTTGCTTGGGACGGACGATTTCCCAGGAGAGGCCTGGCACCGAAAGGCAGCCCTCTTCAAACATCCATTCGCCGGCGGACTCGACAATTTTGGGGTTGATAATGCTGCGCACGCCCTGGCCGATGTCCCAGACGAATAGTCGCTTGCGGATGCCAATTTGAGGGGCGGCAAGGCCGATGCCTTCGGCTTGATACATGGCGACTGCCATGTCTTCTATAAGCCTTGGGAGGTTGGCGTCAATGTCGGTGACTTCGGGGGCGCGTTGGCGTAGGACTGGGTCGCCAATCACTCGAATTTCATATGACGCCACAATCGCAGGCTACCCCTACCACAAAAATTGACGGAACTCGCTTGGCAAATTTTTTCTGTCACCTCGCCGCTTCACGCTTCGAGCCTGCGTTCCATCGCTTCCGCTTGACCTACCCAGTCTCTCGCTACGGCTCGACGTTCCCGAAATAAATTTGCCAACCTCGCCCCTACATAGATAGTTAGGGTCAAATGCGCAAGGGGTCGACTTCGATGCGCAGGCGAGTGGTGGGTCTGGGGGGGGCAGCGAGGGCATCGAGGAGTGTCTGGTGGTCGGGGGCTCGGATGAGATAGCTGTCGTTGGCGGGGCCAAGAATTTTCATGTCCGAGTCAGTCGTGAGGTTTTTCTTTAGGGAGTCGATGAAGTCGGGGGCGCCGATGCCGGAAATGCGAGCTTGGGCGCCGAATGGGGGGAGATTGAGGGTTTGGCATTTTTCGCGTTCGAGGTTGCTGACAATTCGTGGGTCACCTTTAAGGGCAGCTGTGAGGACGGGATGGTCGGGTTGGCGGGTTTGGATAATGAGAGAACCGGCTGGGTTGTTGCGCATTAGCAGACGGGCGGCTCGAGCGAGGAGGGCTAGGGCTTGGGGGGCGCTGCGTTGGCGAATTGCCAGGAGTTCTTGGTCGAAGTCAAGAAAGACGACAACGGCTGCGGAGTCGAAACGCCATAGGGCGGCTTCGGTTCCTACGAAGATGCGAGGGCTTAGGTTTTTGGAGAGTTTGGTGGTGGCGGTGATTTCTGTAACGGGTTCGCCAACGAAGGCTGTCAGGTCTTTGACAACACGGGTGACACCCATTCGCAGGTTTTTTAGTGTGGTTGAGCCGCAGTCAGCGCAGACGACAGGACGGGTTTCGGACCCGTCTGGTGTGTAGAGCTCGTCGTCGTTAAGGATCATAGGGGTTTGGCCGTCGCTGCTTCGGACTAGTTGGCCGCAGTCCTTACATGCCATTAGTCGGGAACGACCCTTGCGGTTGACAATGGCGAGAATGGTTCCAGGTGTGTCCAGGTGGCGGCGAAGATCGGAGGAGAGCAAGCCGGCGTGGGTGGGGTCGTCTTTACGTCGGTCAAGGACATGGGTTAATGGCCAGCCGGAACGCTCGGAGGCTCTGGTTGGGGATTTTGGGGTGGCGAGTTGTTGGGCTTCAAGTGACGGGATTGGTGAAACCAGCACGGCGGTGGCACCGGCACGGCGGGCTCGCTCTAGGGCGACGTCACGGGCGTTGTATGTGGGGGTTTTTTCAGATTGATGCACTTCTGCGTGTTCATCAATGACGACAACGGCTGTCAGATTTGGCATTGGTAACCAAACGGCTGATTTTGCGCCAATAACTGTTGCGCCGGCTGCCGCGAGAGCCCAGTCGTCGTTGCCAAGAGCGACGGGGATTTTTTTTTGTCGAAATGCTTTGGCGAATCGATTGGCTTCCCAGAGCGACGGGACAACGATTAGGGCTTGACCTGTTTGGGCTGCTTGTAGGGCGATGTCGATGCCGTCGTCGTTGGGGGGAAGTTGAAGAGTGGTGATGCCGGTGTCGAATTGGGGCGCTGTTTGAGTTGCTTGATTGATTTTGGGAAGTCGACGTATGGCTCTTTTGGGTGAGGCGGCTCGTAGAAAGTGGACTTCGCTGCCTGCCCATCGCCAAGCTGCCCATTTAGCTAAGTCAATGATTTCCGGTGGAGGTCCCATGCCAGTTAACACCTGCAGCGGGCTCAATTTTGAGGCATTGGTTTCGGGATTTATTTCAGTAACCCAACCGCCAACCCGTCGCCCTGCTAAATCAACACGAACAATCGAACCGACTGCTATCAGCTCAGCCCGACCATCCTCACGCCACTTATCCGGCACCAAATAATCAAAACTCCGCTCCAGGGTCACCACATCGGGCCGCACCTTCACAACCTGAGGTGCCGCAGTTGTACCTCCAGCTCCTGAAGCGGGATACTCCTCTAGCCCTAACGGGAGCTGAATAATTGAGTCTTGATCTCTTTGTGGGTTGATAATCGCAACTTAGTCAAGAACTACTACTGGTATGTAACGCTCGCTCACCAACCTTGTACCTCCAGCTCCTCAAGCTGGTTACTCCGGCAGCGGTTACCGGAGCAGAGGAAGTAAGGGCGAGCTTGTAAAATCTTTTTTGAGCGGTAGCGAATGCGTGCTCAAAAAAGATGTTTTGCAAGTGAGCCTCGTCGTGGAGTTGGGCTGGCGGGGTTGAATGCGCGCAACAGCGTTTAGCGTGAGCACATTCAAGCCCGATAAAGGCCAACTCCTCAATGTGTTAGAGGGGGAGGTGGGATTTGAAGTCCTCGAGGCGGTCTAGGCGTTCCCAGGTGAAAAAGTCGTCTTCGGCGGGGCGGCCGAAGTGGCCGTAGGCAGCGGTGGGCTTATATATAGGGCGGAGTAGGTCAAGGTCTTCGACGATGGCACCCGGGCGCAGGTCGAAAATCTCGTTGATGGCAGCTTCGATTTGGGCACGGTCGACGGTTTCGGTGCCGAACGTCTCCACCATTAGCGACACGGGCTCAGACACACCGATGGCGTAGGCAACCTGGACCTCGCAGCGGGTGGCGGCACCGCTAGCAACAACATGCTTGGCGACCCAGCGGGCGGCGTAAGCCGCAGAGCGGTCGACCTTAGACGGGTCTTTACCGGAGAACGCTCCCCCACCGTGGCGTGCCATGCCGCCATAGGTGTCGACGATGATCTTGCGACCGGTTAGGCCCGCGTCAGCTGCGGGGCCACCCCGTTCAAAACTGCCGCTGGGGTTAACGGAAAAGCCATCTGCAAGGTCGAAGTCGCTCAAGAACTCGGACGGGATCACCTGGGTTAGGACTTCATCGATAAGGTCTGGTTTGATCATGCGATTCCGGTCTATGCCCGCGTTGTGTTGAGTGGAGATCAACACATTGGCGAGACGTACCGGGCGGTTGTCTTCATATTCAATCGTGACCTGAGTTTTGGCATCTGGGCGTAGGTACGGAATCGTGCCCTTGCGTCGCACCTCGGCGAGGCGTTCGGCAAGGCGGTGCGCAAGGTTGATGGGCATGGGCATTAGCTCAGGCGTTTCGTTGCAGGCGTAACCAAACATCATCCCTTGATCGCCGGCACCTTGCTTGGCACGGGCGTCGGCTGCTTTGGAACCGACGCGTGTTTCTAGAGATTTATTTACACCCGCGGCGATTTCGGGAGACTGCTCGTTGATGCAGACCATCACGCCGCAGGTTTCACCATGGCAACCGACGGTGGCGTTGTCGTAGCCGATGTCAATGATTGTCTGACGAACGATGGTTGGAATATCGACATAAACCTCGGAGCGGACTTCGCCGCCTATGACGGCAAGCCCAGTGGTTAGAAGAACTTCGATAGCGACTCGACTTTTTGGGTCTTCACCAAGAAATGCGTCTAAGAGGGCGTCAGAAATCTGGTCAGCCATCTTGTCGGGATGGCCTTCGCTGACAGATTCAGAGGTGAAGCTCCAGATCTGCACGGGACGTCTTTCTAGTTCGGTTAGCTGTGAAAGTCAGCGAACGCTGCTGCTACTTCATCTAGCACAGCGTGGGCGGTTTCTGTCTTGGTGGTGAGTGGAATATTGCGTCGAGCGCCATCGGAGCGCAAGATTACGACCTCGTTGGTGTCGTGACCGAAGCCGACATCTTGTTTAGCGACGTTGTTAGCCACGATCAGATCAAGATTTTTGGACTTGAGCTTGAGGGCGGCGTTTTCTTCGAGGTCTTCGGTTTCGGCGGCGAAGCCAACGAGGACTTGATGCGCGGGTTTAGATGCGCCGAGGGAGGCGAGGATGTCTGTGGTGTGTTCGAGGGCGACCATGGGGATGCCGTCGGTTTTTTTTATCTTTACGGGACTGGTATCGGCGGGACGGAAGTCCGCGACAGCGGCTGCCATGATGACGGCGTCGGCGTGAGGGGCTTCGGCAATAACGG
>JAAXHB010000200.1 GCA_012271125.1 Actinomycetota bacterium
CACCGCCGAACAAGAACCCGTCCTGATGGAAGACTCAGGCGGCGTCGGCGACTGGTCCAACTACGCCACAACCCCCCAATGGGCAGACCGCCAAGGCGACCTGCCGCCGCTTGAACCCACCGAACAAGTCGGCAGCCACCCCACCGGCGAAGACTTCTTCGACTTCAACGACCAGCAGGTCTACACCGACTACAACCCCGGCGCCGCCGGCAACGACCGCGACATGCCCACCGCCATCGTCGTCGGCATAGGACTTGCCGCAGCGATCATCATCGCCATGAACTTCGGCCCCGCCATCGCCCTAGCCGTGGCAGTGCTCGTCCTCGGCGTCGCATCTATCGAACTGTTCAACGTGCTGCGAGTCGCCGACTACCAGCCTGCAGTCCTCCTCGGCATCACCGCCGTTGTAACCATGCCGCTCGCCGTCTACTGGCGAGGCCTCGACGCCATCTCAGTCGTCATGATGCTCGCTGTGGTGTTCACCGCGCTGTGGTACCTCACCGGTGCCGGCACTCACGGGGCGCTGCGAGGCATGGCATCGACCCTGTTCACCATCGTCTACATCGGCGGCCTTGGCTCTCACGCCGCGCTTATGCTCGCCGTGCCCGACCATGGCACCGGCCTCATGTTCGCCGCCATCGCCTTCACCGTCGCCTACGACACCGGCGGCATGCTTATCGGCCGCTCCGCCGGACGCAACGCCCTATCCCAAGCCAGCCCGAACAAAACCCTCGAAGGTCTCGCCGGCGGCTGCCTATTCACGGTCATCGTCGGCCTCGTCATGGGACTGCTCGGCGCACCCGCCCCCGTCGCCGATGGCCCCGGCGACATCTGGTCAGCCATCATGCTCGCCATCGCAGTCGCCCTCGCCGCCCCCATCGGCGACCTCGCCGAATCGCTACTCAAACGAGACCTCGAAATCAAAGACATGGGCACGATCCTGCCCGGCCACGGCGGAGTGCTCGACCGAGTCGATGGCCTGCTGTTCGCCATGCCCGCCGTCTACTACACCTCACTACTCCTCGAACTCATCTAGTTTCGGACGCCGACCGTGGCGTGCCAGAGCGCGAACACGCCGAACGATCCGTGGCGGTGCCCCATAGGGCAGCGCCGATTAGCAACGACGACAACATGATCAACGTCTCCATTCTTGGCTCAACCGGTTCAATAGGAACCCAGACTCTTGATGTAATCGACGACAACGACGACGCCGACGACAACTACAACGTCACCGCAATAGGTGCCTACCGCTCCGTTGACCAACTCGCCGCTCAAGCCAACAAATACCACCCCGATGTTGTTGCTCTCGGCGACGACACCCTCGCCAGTGACCTTGCCCCACAACTGCCAGCAGGAACCGAGCTATGGACAGGTCAAGACGCCTTAGCCAAAGCCGCTACCACCGCTGACGTTGTTATCAACGGCGTAGTCGGTTTCGCCGGCCTGCCAGTCACACTCGCTGCATTACAGGCCGGCAAACGCCTCGGACTAGCCAACAAAGAATCAATGGTCGCCGCTGGTCCACTAGTTCAACAAGCCGCCAAAACTCCCGGAGCACAAATCATTCCCGTCGACTCCGAGCACTGCGCAATACATCAATGCCTGCGCACCGGATCACCAATTTCAGGCACCACCGACCAAGTATCAGAACCACAAGTATCAGAAATAGTCCTCACCGCCTCCGGCGGTCCCTTCCGTGACTACAACGCCGAACAGCTACAAGACATCACCGTCGCCGACGCCCTAGCGCACCCCACCTGGAACATGGGCCCCAAAATCACCGTGGACTCATCCACGCTCATGAACAAAGGCCTCGAGGTCATCGAAGCCCAGCAACTCTTCGGCACCGAATTCGGTGTCACATATGACCAGATTCGAGTTGTGATACACCCCCAGTCCATTATTCATTCCATGGTCACATTCAACGACGCCGCCACCATCGCGCAGCTATCAGAACCCGACATGCGCCTTTGCATTGGCTACGCCCTTGCCTACCCTCAGCGCCTTAACACGCCTTATGGCAGCATCGACTGGGCAAAGCTCACCCACCTCGAATTCGCCGAACCCGACCGTGCCAACTTCGCCTGCCTGGATTTGGCTTATGCCGCCGGACGAGCTGGACACACCGCCCCGGCTTGGCTCAACGCCGCCAACGAAGTCGCAGTTCAGGCATTTTTGGATGAACGCATCAGCTGGGTTGACATTGCCGCAATACTTGAAGACGTAATGTCGTCTTGTCCCAACGATCCCGCCGATTCAGTGCCGGCCGTTTTAGACGCCGACGCGCAGGCCCGCCGCGTCACACAACAACTTCTGGACTCCCGCTCATGACGACGACAGAGCCAGCACCGTCAAATCCCCAATGGGGAGCCTGGGCACTGCTCGCAGGCGTTGTCGCCCTGTGGTTGCTCGGCGGACGTGACTGGATACTCATCATCGGCGGTCTAGCGGGGGTTTTGTTCCTCCACGAACTAGGCCACTATGTCGCTGCTCGTGCCACCGGCATGAAGGTCACCGAGTTCTTCATCGGTTTTGGCCCCAAACTCTGGGCTTTCCAACGCGGCGAAACCACCTACGGAATCAAGGCTCTCTGGGCAGGTGCCTATGTTCGCATCCCCGGCATGAACAGCCTCGACAAGGTCGACCCAGCAGATGAGCCTCGCAGCTTCCGCTTCCAGAGCTACCCTCGCAAAATCGCCGTGCTGCTCGCCGGCCCAGCAGTGCACTTCGTGCTTGCTTTCATCTTGATGTTCGCCGTGTTCGCCGGCACCAGCGATCGCACCGCCCATGTTTCGAGCACCCCCTGGTCGCTCGGTCAGGTCTGGTCCAACAGCCCCGCCTCCGAGGCCGGCCTGCGCTCCGGTGACAAGCTCCTCACCTTCAACTCCGCACCCGTCTACTCCTTTGAAGACTTCGCCAACACCGTGTCACGCTCGGCTAACACTGAAGCTGTCGTCACATACGAACGCAACGGCACCATCGAAACCACCACTATCACTATCGGCACCCGCGACGACCTTGAACCTGACGCTGCACCCACCGGCTACTTCGGCGTCTCCCCAGAGTTTCAGTTGCCCAACCGCAGCCTCGCCGCTGCTGCTTTTGAAACCATCGATACCTTCCCCCGCCTTGTTAGTGACATAACCGTTCAGTTCCCAGTCATCGTTGTTGAAGGCTTCGGCGATGCCTTCAACTGGGCAATCGGTCGCTCCAACAGCCCACCCGCCATAGACAACACAACCCCCGTAGGCAGCTCCGGCGGCGGTGTCGCCACCGAAGACCAAAACCGCCTTGTGTCCATATACGGCATCGCCTCGATCGGTGCTCAAGCCGCGTCGTTTGGCTGGGTGGAGCTAGTTGAAATCCTTATGGTCGTCAACTTGTTCGTCGGCTTGTTCAACCTGTTGCCGATCCTTCCCCTAGACGGCGGTCACGCCGCCATCGCCACCTATGAACGCCTGCGTTCCATCGGTGGACGCCGTTACCAAGTCGACGCCTCCAAACTCGTCGGTGTGACCTACGCCGTGGTCGTCTTCCTAGTGCTAACCGCTGGCGTGACGCTCATACGAGACATCATCGACCCAATCAGCCTCAGCTAAACCGCCAAGGCACTCCGTAAATCACACTCCCGGCCAAATCCCCGTGAAAGTCGAATCCAACTTCGCCCGACGCAAAACTCGCCAAATCTCAGTCGGCACCGTGCCCGTCGGCGGCGACGCCCCCATCACCGTTCAATCAATGACGGTCACCAAAACCGAAGATCATGAAGCCACCCTCACTCAGATTTATGCCCTATTCGCCGCCGGTGCCGACATCGTGCGCTGCACTTGTAACCGCATCGAAGCAGCAGAAGGTCTCGCCCGTATCGTGCCACGTTCGCCGGTGCCCATAGTTGCCGACATTCACAACAACCACAAAATGGCACTCGCTGCCCTCGAAGCCGGCGTTCACTGCCTGCGCCTCAACCCCGGCAACATCCGCAAACCCGACCAGATCAAAGCCGTCGCCAAAGAATGCGCCGACCGCCAAGTCCCAATCCGCATTGGCGTCAACGCCGGCTCTCTAGATCCCGACCTTTGCGACCCCGACCATGGTGCCACCCCCGAAGCTCTAGTCGCTTCCGCCATGCGTGAGCTCGCTTACTTTGATGAGGTCGGTTTTGACCTTGTCAAAATCTCCGTCAAGGCATCAAGCGTGCCGCTAATGATTGACGCCTATCGCCAACTTGCCGAAACCACTGACCATCCGCTGCACCTCGGCGTCACCGAAGCCGGCCCGCCACCTGCCGGCACCATTAAAGCCACCGCCGGCATTGCCACCCTTTTAGCCGAAGGCATCGGCGACACAATCCGCTATTCGCTCACCGCCGACCCTCTTGAAGAAGCCAAAGCCGGACGCCAGCTACTCGAATCGCTCGGTCTGCGGGAACGCAAAAACATTGACCTGATTGCCTGCCCCAGTTGTGGGCGAGCCGAAATCGACGTTTTCAAGGTCGCCCAAGACGCCATGAACGCCTTTGCCGACAAGCAAATCCCGCTACAGGTAGCAGTCATGGGTTGCGTAGTCAACGGCCCCGGCGAAGCCCGAGACGCCGATCTGGGCATCGCCGCCGGAAACCGCCGCGGACATCTCTTCGTGAAAGGCGAAAACGTTGCCGTGGTCGCCGAAGATCAAATGGTTCCTGCGCTCATCGACTGGGCCGAATACATCGCCAACAACGGTGTCGATGCCGCCCTAGAGCGTGCTGCGGCGACCAAAACCGAAGCCCGCAAAGCCGCCCAAGAAGACCGTGACCGCAACCTTGGCGAACTAGGCGAAGATGCCAACCAAACCGCAGTCGTTATCGACGCCATCCGCAACCACTAACTACTCCCTACTCCGCCGATCCGGACCCCCCATTCCGCCAACTCAAAATCTCGCCCACCCCGCTAAAATGTGACCCGCACCGTTGAACCGTTTGGAACAGCGTGGGCTTTTGCCCACGCTTTTTGCTTGTATAGGCACAATTTGGCTTGCAAAAGCAAAGCAGGCCTGAATAAGCAAAGTTAGGAGGTGAACCTTGACCAACTCAGCATTTAGCCCGGTAGTTGACCGCGTTCAAGAACTAGCCGCTCCCATCGTCGAAATCAACGATTGTGAGCTCTACGACATTGAGTACACCGGCGGCGTTGTGCGAGTCCTCGTCACCTCCGATTCAAAAGAAGGCCTCGACCTGGACAAAATTGCCAAGCTGTCTCGCCTAATTGGGCGAAAACTCGACGAAGATGACCCAATCGACGGCAGATACACCCTGGAAGTCTCAAGCCCCGGACTAGAGCGCCGCTTGCGCACACGCGAACATTTCATCGACGCGGTCGGTTCCGAAGTAAGCGTCAAAACCGCCGTACCCGACGGCTCGCAGCATGTCCGCGGCATTCTCGTAACAGTCACGCCAACCGAAATCCACATCCGAGACGAAGCCGGCAAGGTTCACGAAATCGCCCATGACGACGTTGCTAAGGCTCGCACCGTCTTCAACTGGGACAAAAACCCCAAGAAATAAACCCCAAGAAATAAACGCACGAAGAAGAACCACGAAGAAGAACAAGGAGAAGTCATGAATCCCGAAATGCTGGAAGCCCTACAAACCGTCGCCGCTGATCGTGGCATCACCGTCGATGCCCTGCTCGGCGCACTCGCCGACGGCCTCGAAGCCGCCTACAAGCGCCTGCCTGACGCCTACGAATTCGCCTGGGTCAGCATCGACCGAGACACGATGGACTACCGAGTTCTCGCTCAAGACCTCGACGAAGAAGGCAACCCCGTCGGTCAGCCCTTTGAAGTAACCCCTGACGATTTCGGAAGAATCGCAGCTCAAACCGCACGTCAGGTCATGACTCAGCGCATCCGCGAGGTAGAGCGTGAGCTCAAGTACGAAGAATACGCCGGACGCGAAGGAGACATCGTCACCGGCATGATCCAACAAACCGACGCCCGCTACACGCTGCTCGACCTCGGTCGGGTCGAGGCGCTATTGCCCAAGGCCGAGCAGGTGCCCTATGAGCGTCCCGAGTCCAACGCTCGTCTCAAGGCATACATCGTCGAGGTTCGCAAAACCGACAAGGGCCCCCAGATTGTTGTCAGCCGCACCCATCCAGGACTTGTGCGCCGCCTTTTTGAGCTTGAAGTGCCCGAAATCGCCGACGGAATCGTTGAAATCAAGGCATGCGCCCGTGAGCCAGGCCATCGCACCAAAATCGCCGTTCATTCCAACGACCCAACCGTCGACCCTGTTGGCGCTTGCGTGGGCGCTCGCGGTGCCCGTGTGCGCCAAGTTGTCAACGAATTACGTGGCGAAAAGATCGACATCGTGCATTTCAGCGACGATTTCGTCGATTTCGTCACCAAGTCCCTGTCGCCGGCTCGCATAAAGGACGTGCGCCTCAATGAAGAAACCCTTTCCTGTGAGGTTGTAGTTCCCGATTATCAGCTTTCGCTCGCTATCGGCAAGGAAGGCCAAAACGCCCGCCTCGCCAGCCGTCTGACCG
>JAAXHB010000201.1 GCA_012271125.1 Actinomycetota bacterium
TCGACGGGAATGCCGCGGCCGTCGTCGGCGACCTCGACTGAGCCGTCGTTATTAAAGGTGACGCTGAGTTTGCGGGCGAAACCGGCAGCGGCTTCGTCGACGGCGTTGTCGACGATTTCCCAAACAAGATGCATGAGGCCGTCTGAGCCGACGCTGCCGATGTACATGCCCGGGTTGCGGCGAACCGCTTCGAGGCCTTCAAGCGTTTCGATGGCATCGGCGTCGTAGGCAACGTCGGGGATATCAAGCAGAGTCATTGGCTTAGAAGCGGCAGGGCGCGAGGACATGAATGGGGCGATCTCCGGCGGTGGGCACCAGGTAGCGCTTTGTTGTCTCGGCACGGATCGGCACGGGATTGGGGTCGATCTTGCGTGGGTTGTCGTCTTGACCCTTGAGGGCATAGAGGGTGTCGGTGGCAGCTAGAGCTTCGGGACTTTCGACGACGGCTGCGGCGGTGACTTTGGCTGAGTCGTTGAGTTTGGCGGCGAGCACGCCGCGGCCGCCGCGGCCTTGAGTGGCGAACTCTTTTAGCAGGGTTGCTTTGATGGCGCCGGTGCTTGTGCCGAGCACCAGCACGCCGTTGTCAACGACGGCCGCAGCACCTATGACTGCGGCGTCGGGGTTGAGCTTGATACCACCGGCACCTGCTTTGAGCCCCGGAGCTGAGACGGAATCGGCGGCTATGCGTAGCACGGTTGAGTCATCGGCGACTATGACTATGTCAGATGAATCGCTGGCAACAAAGGCTGCGGCGAGGCGATCTCTTGTGCTGAGCTCCATCAGCGGCTCGCCGTATTTGACACCTAGAACGGCTTCGAGGCTGAGACGGCGGATCATGCCGGATTGAGTGACGGCGATGAAGCTGTTGGCAGAAGTTGCTTTTTTGGACTTCTTGGTGTCTGCAAGATCAAGCACTAGCTCCGATTGTGGAGCGACCACGGCTAGGACTTGTTCGTCTTTTTCTAGGCCAAGCATGGGAGCAAGCGCCTCTCCCCTATTGCGACTGTCGGCATCGCCGGCTTCCCAAGCGCCAAGGGTGAAGGTGCGCGCTGCAGAGCTCACCAGGGCGACAGTTGATGTAGTGGTGGTGAGTGTTGCAGAGGCGATCAGGTCATGGCGTGCTGGTGCGGCACGGCGGCTGCCTTCTACTGGAGCGGTGCCGAAATTGCCAGTTGTTGACACGGTAAGCAGGCATGGAGCTTCACGCACACCGGCATCGGGGCCAGACCCGTTGGAGCTAGAGCCGTTCAATGAGCCGTTGGCTGAGACAGCGTCTATGTCACCAGTCAAGATGGGCTGGTAGTCGGCTTCGGCGACGGTGATGATTTCGCTGCGGCGAGGTGTGCCATGGTCAGCAACGATGCGACGCAGCTCGTCGCGCACGATCTTGCGGCGGTGGGTGTCGCTTTTGAGTATGGCCTTGTAGTCGGCGATGGCGTCGCGCAGGTCGTCGGCTTCTTTTTTGAGCTTGTCATGCTCTAAGGCGGTGAGGCGCTTGAGCGGCATGTCGAGAATGTGTTTTGCTTGATTATCTGTGAAGCCGAAGCGGGCGGTTAGGAAGTCGTGGGCTGCGTCGGTGGTCTTTGATTTGCGGATTGCCTTGACGATCTCGTCAATGTTGTCGATAGCGGTCAGCAGGGCGTCGACAATTTCAAGGCGGGCGGTTGCCTTGTCGAGGCGATGCTCGGTGCGGCGAATGATGACGTCGAGGCGATGAGCGATGTAGTGCTCACATAGGGCACGGAACCCGAGCGTGGTCGGCACGCCGTTGACTAAGACGACGTTGTTGACTGCGTAGGTCTCCTCAAGGGGGGTTTGCTTGTAGAGCTCAGCGAGGACGGCCTTGTCGTCAGCACCTGATTTGAGCTCGATCTGCAGGCGCAGGCCTTCCATGGCACTTAGGTCAGAGATCCCGGCGACACCGTCGAGCTTGCCGGCTTCAAGCAAAGCGGAAACCTTTTCGATGACCCGCTCGGGGCCGACCTGATAGGGCAACTCGGTGACGACTAACGCACGACGGCTGCGGGTGATTTTCTCAACGGCGGCTTTGGCTTGGACTCGCACCGAACCGCGTCCGCTTTCAAAGACCTGGCGCAGACCCTGATCGACGACCCTGCCGCCGCCGGGGAAGTCGGGGCCACCTACCACAGCGAGAATTTCGTCCGTTATCGCTGTCGACGGAACTGGGGCGATTTTGGCTGCTTTGGAAGTCGATTTTTTGGTGGGTTTCTTGCCTTTTGCTGCAGCAGAGGTCGTCGTTTTTTGTTTTTTCATGACGAGTTCGATGGCGGCGCCGACCTCTTTGAGGTTGTGGGGCACCATGTTTGTTGCCATGCCCACGGCGATGCCAGCGGTGCCGTTGACCAACAGGTTGGGCAATGCTGCGGGCAAGACGATGGGTTCTTTGCCTTCGCCGTCGTAGGTGTCGCGAAAATCGACAGTGTCTTCATCGAGCTCGCCGACCATGTCCATGGCTGCATCAGCAAGTCGGCATTCGGTGTAGCGGGCCGCCGCTGGTGGGTCGTCGAGGCTGCCGAAGTTGCCCTGGGGGTCAACGAGGCGGATGTTGCGACCGAAGTCCTGGCCGAGGCGTACAAGTGTGTCGTAGATGGCGGCGTCGCCGTGGGGGTGGTAACGGCCCATTGTGTCGCCCACGATGCGGGCGGATTTGCGGAAGGGGGTGCCGGGGCGCACGCCCATTGACAGCATCGACCAGAGGATGCGACGTTGGACTGGTTTGAGGCCGTCTCGCACGTCGGGGATGGCTCGTGAGGTGATGACCGACAGGCCGTAGGCGAGGAAGGACTCGCTGATTTCTTGTGAGACTGGCACTTCGACGATTTCTCGTGCGAAATCGTCAGTGAGCAGTTTCGTTGATTGTTTGGGTGGCACAAGCTCTCCTGGTCTATGACTCGAACGGGTTCGCGCAGATGTTAGTTCTAGTGACTGACACGGCTAGACGGCAAGGGTGCCGACGAGCAAAGCGCGCATCGTGGAGAAGCGGTGGTGTTGTGTATCTGTGTGCCTAGATCACACATTTATAACTGTGACCAATGTCACATGTTTGAACTTGTGAAATATGAGTCAGTGGAGTACTTTGGAGTCATCATAAACATACGACTTCAAAGGAGATCGAAATGTCCGTTCTAAGAAGTCAACTTTTCTGATACTCGCAGGTGCCTTACTAATGGCACTGACAGCAGTGGTTCCTTCTGGTGCCCAAGAAAACAAGGTGTCTGTTACTGGTGCTACGTCACCGACATGGGATTCTGAACCTCCTTCTACACCACCACCTCTACCCGGCACAGGCGTTGGACACAGCAGTCAGGTTGGTGCAGATGGTGTTACACGTCTCACTAAGGACACCTATGTATTGCCCGGCAGCAGTGGATGGAGATGGGTCAGGTGGGTCCGATTGTCTGATGGTGACTGTGACTCATTGCGCCACGAGGCAAACAGATCCAACTCGTATGCCGCATCATTAGATGTGGGGGCGCAATCACACTATAAAGCTCAAGCATTCTCAATCTTTTCTAATCTATGTCTGCAAGGCAACCAAATACAACCTGGGTACAACGGCACAGTAGGATTCAACACACCACTTTTACCTTCGTCGCAGAGATGGGGATTTTGTGAAATAACGGAAGCATATGACAATCCAACGACCTACCAACCTCCTCCAGATTACGGAGTGCAACGTTCTATGAACGCTCACCATATAGTGGGAGAAGTACGATTTACCTCAAACATATTTTCAGGCTGCGGAAATCATGGCTATGCAGAATATTTACGATCTGAAATTTACGTAATTGTGTGGCCATGGGGTGACTATTATGGATATTTTGTGTACAGTCAATACAGGTCATAAACTTGTGTTTAGGTTTGCAAATTGTGAGCTAATGTCTTGAGGGCAGTAGCGGTTTTTTGGATCGTAATACTTGGTACTTTGACTGCTTGTGGAACATCTCAGTCAAAACTAAGCGCCAGTCAGGATGCTCTAAAAGCTGACTTCGAAGAAAAGGTGGCTGTAGAAGAAATAGAACAAACTACGACTATTCCTATGCTGCCTAAGAGGTCAGACTCTGTCGATACACCAGAATATCTTATTGAGCCATGGTCACCGACCATTGATCCTGCAGAGTTAGTTGGAACAATAGGAGGCATACTAAACCTGAGATTTGCGCCGAATGCACCAATATCAGATTATTTATTCAACCCTGAGGATTCAAGTAGGTGGTACTGGCAAGGATGGTATGCGCTAACAGAACCAACTTGTGAAGATGTGAATCAGCGTGCAAGTCATTTAGTTGATGATTTTGAGCACTTACTAGAAAAAGATGAATCGTCAGAGCACATATCCTCAAGTGCGGTGTTTGGTGTTTGCTTTATGGACGAAAAGAATGATGTTATTTCTAGCTCAGTAGCCAAGCCTCAGAACAACCCGCTTGAGGCAATTTGTGATGCACTGTTTGCCGACACCTCGTCGCAAGGTGAACCGACACTGAATATTTCAATTTTCGAGCATGGGTACCGAAATGGTCATCTATATGACAGAACTTCGATTTATGATGACCATAATCCATGCACTTCTTGGAGCAGGCCAGAAATTGGACTTGGTGTATTCATGATGGCATGGCCTGAAGGTGGATGGTATGGATACTGGACTTGGATGGAGCCTGATCCAGAACCGGAGATTGGACCTAAGTTGTTGCCTTTAGGAGAGCTTTAATATGGGCTGAAGTTGGAGGTTATGACCGACAGGCCGTAGGCGAGGAAGGACTCGCTGATTTGTAGTGACTGACACGGATCAGCTGCAGAGCGGAGGAGAAGAGTGAGAACGACAAAGCGAGTGGAGTCATGAGCGGCCCGATGGACGGGGTGCGCATCGTGGAGATGGCGGTAGTGCTGACGGGGCCGTTGGCGGTGGGGATGCTCGTGGATCAGGGCGCTGATGCCATCAAGATCGAGCCTTTGGACGGCGGCGACTCTGGGCGTTATGTGGGGGTTGCTGCGGGTGGAATGTCGGCACTGTTTCAGGTGTGTAATCGGGGCAAGCGTTCGATTGCGGTTGATTGTCAGACGTCGGAGGGGCGGGATTTGGTGCTGGAGTTGATTGAAAGTGCCGACGTTTTTGTGCAGAACATGCGTCCGGGTGTGGCGGAGCGGCTCGGGTTGGGTTATGAGGCGATGGCGGTTCGTAATCCTGAGTTGATTTATGTGTCTTTGTCTGGGTTTGGTCCTGATGGGCCTTATGCGCATCGTCGTGTGTATGACTCGGTGATTCAGGCGCAGTCGGGGATGGTCGCTAATCAGACGGGTTTGAATGATGCCGCTCCGAAGTTTTTGCGTCAGGCTGCAGCGGACAAGGTCAGTGCTTATACGGCATGTCAGGCGATTACTGCGGCTTTGTATGCCCGCAGTCAAGGTGCTGGCGGGCAACACATCACGATGGCGATGCTTGACGCTTGTGCGGCGTTTATGTTTGTTGACTCAGCCGGTCATGAGGTGGCTTTGGATAATCAACAGGGGCATTTGCCGCAGTCGTTTTCGGCTAATCAGCGAGCGATTGCGTGTAGGGATGGTCATGTGGTTGTCTCCGCTGTTACTGATGATGAATTTCACTCGATGGCTGAGGCGTTTGGGGTGGATTCTTCTGATCCTTTGATTGCGACGACGGCTGGTCGTTTTGAAAATGCTGAGGTTTCTAGTCAGGTGTTTCGAGCAGTTCATGCTGCGGCTGCTGCGATGGGGTTAGCTGAGGTAGTTGGTGCGTTAGAGAGTCGTCAGGTTCCATTTGGGGTTGTGGCTGATATTGAAGACGTTGCCGACGATGCTCAGATACGTCATAACGAGTTGTTTTTTGAGTTCGAGCATCCGCAAATGGGCCGTGTTCGTCAACATCGTCCGGCGGCGCGTTTTGGTGGAACACCTGCTGAATTGCGTGAGTTGTCGGCACCGACTTTGGGACAACACACTGATGAAATCTTGACCGACTTAGGAAACGGCGACCAAATCCCCCACCTCCGCGCTTCTAACATCATCGCCTAAGACACCTCATCCACATATGTGACGGATTTCACAGTTGTTTTAGTTGCGTCATGTGACCGATGACACCTAACTTGGGGGGCAAACGACCAAGGGAGGTCTGTGATGTCTGTCCTTAGGAAATCAACGGTGTTGCTGGGCTCGGTGTTGCTGGTTGGTGCCTTAATAGCTGCCGCCGCTGCAATCAGCTCCGCCCAAACCGAGCCACCACCTGAGCCTGAACCAGCAACCGAGATCAGGGCATTAACCAAGCCGGTAACCCAACTTGAGCCATGCCCTTATACGCCTGGCGAACCCATAACTGTTCCAGAAAATGAATACATAGTGTGCGTGGCGGGGTATCTCTACGACCCCGACTGGTCTACGTTGTGTGCTGGCACCAATTGGGATGGGGTCGTGCCTGAATCTGGGTTTACTTTGGTCGCATCCAAAGACATCCTTGTGGAAAATTTTTGCAACTATTCACAGCCTGATCTTCCTTTGCCTCCTCCGCCGCCGCTGCCGTCGGGGGTGATTGGTGGAATTATTGGGTTTCCGTTTGCAGATGATGCAGTACTTTCTGACTACAACTTTTCTGAGACAGATTCAACTGATTGGACTTTTCGTGGCTGGTACCGGCCTTTAGCGTCGACTTGTGATGAAGTCAACCATGAAACAACAGTGTTCGCAGAATCACTTGATCGCCTAATCGAACGAAGCGAACACGCTGACAAAATCGCTACAAGTGGAGTGTTAGTAACTTGCGTTAATGGCGATATTGGCGACTTCATTACTTCAGCTGTCGAAAATTTCGGGGCAAATCCACTTGAAGACATTTGCAATGCTTTAGAAACAGGTGCTTTTCCAGTATCGGATTCGTTGTCGGATTCATCGTCAAATGATGGGTTCACTGGTGACATTATCTCCGGAGGAATAATTTCCTATAACACAGATGAAGTTGACGACGGAAACCTGGCGAGCAGAATTGCTGAAGACGATGAAGAATATGGCCCATGTGCTTCCAAAGGAGAGCCGGCTCTAGACCTAGGTGTTTACATCTTTGCCTGGCCCGAGGGTCAGTGGTATGGATACTGGACCTGGAGCGACATCAAATGGGAGATGCCATCAGGGATCTAA
>JAAXHB010000202.1 GCA_012271125.1 Actinomycetota bacterium
CTGCCCTCGCACTCATCACAAGCGCCTGCAGCTTCGGCACCCCCGACGAACCCGCCGCCACAATCGGCGATCTCACCTACTCCGAGCAAGACCTCAACGACTACCTCGCCACCGTCAACCCCGCCAACGCCGCCGCCATCGACCGCCAACACATCGCCAACTGGCTCACCGCCTGGATTTTCCTCAACGCCCTGCGCTTCCAGCTCGAAGAAATCGGCGTCACCGTCACGCCCGAACACGAAAACCAAGCCCTGTTCCGACTCTCAGCCGCCAACCCCGAATTCGACCCCACCGCCGCCGGCGCAACCATACAAATCAGCCAACAAGCCACCCTCCAAGCCGCCCAAGAATGGGTCACCCGCATGCTGCCCGACGTCACCCCGTCCCAGCTCAGCCAAATCGAACCTCCCCGAGTGCTCTGCTCACGCCACATCCTCGTCGCCGACCAACGCGAAGCTGCCACCGTGTCGCAGCGCTTCTTCGCCGGTGCCGACTTCAGAGAACTCGCCGCAGAACTATCCCTCGACACCGCCAACGCCGAACTCGGCGGCGATCTCGGCTGCGTGCTCGAAGGCATCTTCGTCCCCGAGTTCGAGGCCGCCGCCTACGCAACCACCCCCGGCGGCATCGCCATTGTCGAAACCCAATTCGGCGTCCACGTCATCCAAGTAATCAGCGCCGGCCCCGCCACCTCGCTCTACCACCCGCAACTCGAACGCTCCTACGTCGCCGAACTCGCCCAAGACGCCCAAAACGAACTCGTCTACCGAGCCCAAAGCGCCGTTGAAGCCCAACGCTCACAAGCAATCAACGACCTCTACGAACAAGCCATCGCCATCTACGTCGATGAGGTCACCATCAACGAGCGCTACGGCCAATGGGACGAACGCAACTTCCTGGTAACCGTCCCACCCCTCACTTAACGACAACAACATGAACGACGACAGTGCTGGTGGGTTGCCAGGGCGCGAACAGCACGAGCGATCCGTGGCGTCGCCCTCAAAGGCGACGCCCATCAACAACGACGACGCTTTTACTCGTTTCGATGAGCTTGTCAGTACTCTGCGCCAAGACTGCCCCTGGGATCGTGAACAAACCCATGCCAGTTTGCGACGACATCTTCTCGAAGAGTCCTACGAAACCCTTGAAGCCATAGACGCCCGCGCCCATCTCAACGACGACGTCCGCGACGAAAAACTTGACGAAAACCTCCTCGAGGAACTCGGCGATTTGTTCTTTCAAATCTGGTTTCAGGCACGAATTGCCGCCGAAAGAGGTGCTTTCACTGTCAACGACGTCATCAGCTGCGTCCACGACAAGCTCGTTTCACGCCACCCTCACGTATTTGGCGATGTTGTCGTCGACGGTGTCGACTCACTTCGCACCAACTGGGAACTCCAAAAACAACAAGAAAAAGGCAGAGAATCGGTGATGGACGGCATCCCCCAAACCTTGCCAGCCCTGCTGAGAGCCGTAAAAGTCCAAAAACGAGCCCACGCCGCCGACCTACTTGTCGACGACAACGCCCCGCTTGACAAGGTTCAACAAAACCTCGACGCTTTCGCCGAAAACCCCAACGAAAACACCCTCGGCGAAGCCATTTTCGCTCTAGTTGACGCCGCCCGACAGCTCAAATTAGACCCCGAAGACGCCTTGCGCACCGCCACTTCTAAAGCAGAACAAGCCTTCCGCGACCAAGAAAGTCACAACACATCAGCACCTGCTGACTAACCTTTCACAGACGTGCCAGGGCAGGCATGCGGTTCTCTGCCAGTGGCCGCAGCCTTGCGGTCCCCGAACGTAGCTACAAGCCAAAATCAAAGAAGGCCCAAAGAACACCAATGACAGCCATTTCGCGCATTCGCGCCCGAGAAATCTTCGACTCCCGTGGCAACCCCACGGTCGAAGTCGACCTCTGGCTCGATTCCGGTGCTTTCGGCAGAGCCGCCGTGCCCTCTGGTGCTTCCACCGGCGCACATGAAGCCGTCGAACGTCGCGACGGAGGCGACCGTCTCAACGGAAAAGGCGTCCGCGACGCCGTCGCCGCTGCCAACACCACCCTCGCCGAAGCCGTCATCGGCATCAACGCCACCGACCAGCAAGCCGTCGATCAAACCCTCATCGCAGCCGACGGCACCCCCAACAAGGCCAACATCGGTGCCAACGCCATCTTAGGCGTGTCCCTCGCCGCCGCCAAAGCCGCCGCCAACCACCTCGGCTGGCCCCTATGGCGACACATCGGCGGCTCCGGCGCTCACGTGCTGCCCGTGCCGATGCTCAACGTCTTAAACGGCGGCGCCCACGCCGACAACAACGTCGACTTCCA
>JAAXHB010000203.1 GCA_012271125.1 Actinomycetota bacterium
GACGATGTGGTGCTAACCGGCACCACCTTCACCGCGGTAACCAAATGCTTGTTTGATGCTGGGGCTGCGACGGTTACTCCTGTCGCAGCAGCGCGCACCCGTCGCAGTTAGCCCCGTCGCAGTTAGCCGCTGTCACCGTCGCTGTCACCGTCGTTGTCACCGTCCCCACTCAAATCGGGAGGGCTATTGGCAGATTCGGGGTCTGATTCGGCTTTGATGGCGGCGATAATGCGGTCCGTATTGGCACGGTCTTCAAAGATCAGCGGTATTAGCCAGTAGCGAAAATAGCTGGTGAGGCTGTTGCGCAAGAAGACGATCCCGCCGATTATTGCTATCACAATGCCAACGCCGACAAAGACGATGCCGTTGCCGGAGCGCACGACTTGGCTGAGCAGCTCGAGTCCTTCGTCGCCGTAGATGTCGCCACGGCGATAGATCATCGCGAAGACCGCGGTCAGCAGGCCTGCCAGCATCAGTAGACGTCCTAAGCGTGCGCGGCGATGCTCGGGTTGGGCAAGTCCGCCGCTCACGCCTATGGCTTCGGCTTTGGCAGCAAACTCGGCTAGTCGGGGTGACAGGTTCGGGTCAACTGCTGCGTCTGTGTTGGGATCAGTCATAAGAACCTCCGATCAGGGCACAATCATGTCGCACAATCATGTCGCACAATCATGCCACGCTGCCGCTGAGATAAATCGCCGCAAGGCTAAGAGCCACCACGTCAGGCTCGCCTTCGCTGTGGATCGACCCGCCCAGCAGCACCGCCGCACGATGTGCCACTGTCATGACATTGCGGCTGAACTGCTCCACGAGAAGCACCGCCACACCAGCGTTTGCCATCTCTGCTAGGTGCTCGTAAATCTCCGTTACCACAATCGGCGCAAGCCCAAACGACAGCTCATCGATGAGCACCAGCTTCGGGTCGGTGGTGAGGGCTCGAGCAATGGCAAGCATGTGACGTTCGCCGCCGGACAAGGTGCCGGCAAGCTGGGCCTGGTGCAGCCTCAGCGTCGGGAAGTAGTAGAAGGCACGTTCGGTGATGGTGGCAAGATCGGTGCCGGTAAAGGTTGCCATCTGTAGGTTTTCAAGCACCGTGAGGTTGTCGAAGATGGCGGCACGCTCAGGCACCATACATACTCCGATTTGAGCCAAATCCTGTGGTGAGGCACCGTTGACTTCGTGTCCCATGAGGCGCACCGAGCCTGCGGTTGGCAGGATTTGTCCGCCGCAGACTGATAGCAGCGTGGTTTTGCCGGCGCCGTTGGGGCCGAGCAGTCCAAACACTTCGCCGGCGTTGACGCTCAAGTTGACATCGTGGAGCACTTCGGTGTTGCCGTATCCGGCACTGAGTGAGTCGACCTGAAGGATGGGTGGTGAGGCAAGTCCTGTCGTGGACGTTGTCGTCGTTGTCGTCATTGTCGTCGGCGGTATCTCGTTCATGTGTTGAGCCCTGCTCCCATATAGAACGCCTGAACCTCAGGGTTTGCC
>JAAXHB010000204.1 GCA_012271125.1 Actinomycetota bacterium
GGTCGTGGGTTCAAATCCCGCCGTCCCGACAGGTTTATATCCGTTAGGGACACTAGGCGCTATGCCCAAGTGCGTCAAAAGACCTGTGAGGATTTGTTGAGCTTCCATGTTTGATTTGCACGAAGCCCAAAAGAGAAGCGAACCCATCGAGCGCTACATAGCACCAAGTTCGCTTGCCGAAGCACTAGAGGTTCTTGCTAGCACTCCCAATGCTCACCCCATCGCAGGTGGCACAGATTTGTTGCTGGAACTGCAACGCGGTGCTCGTGACGACATCGACACGCTGGTTGATCTCAGCGTCCTAACCGAACTTGCATCTATTACAACTGAAGGCACAACCGCTGACACGACTAGTGACGGCAGCAACGACGACGCCAGCGCGCATATCCACATCGGTGCATTGACGACACACGCCGACGTGGTTGAGTCTGAACTGCTGCAAACTGCTGGGTTGCCTCTAGCACAAGCTTGCTTGGAGGTGGGAGGACCGCAACTACGTAATCGAGCAACCGTGGCAGGCAATGTGGTCACCGCAAGCCCTGCTAATGACACCTTGACTGCCTTATATGCCCTCGGTGCTGACGTCATCCTTGCCTCCGCATCTAGTGAACGCAGCTTGCCGATTAACGAGTTTGTGACCGGATTTCGCACTACCGCTCTAGAGCGCGGCGAGGTCGTCACCTCTATCTCTTTTCCTGCACTAGGGGAACAACAAGACGGAACAACCCGTCGAGGCATCTTTGTCAAGTTGGGGCTACGCAAAGCACAAGCCATTTCTGTAGTTCACGCGGCAATCGTTTTAACTGAAGCCCCTGACGGAACTCTTGCAGACCTGCGTATTGCTCTCGGCAGCGTCGCACCAACAGTGGTTTATGCCAATTCCGCTGCCGCACTAGCAATAGGTGAGCAGTTATACCTCTCCGAATCTGCTGCCCCCAATCAAGAGCTGATTGCTGAGGTCGCAAAAGTTGCTGCCGGCTCTGTAACCCCTATTGATGATGTGCGCTCCACCGCGGGCTATCGAACCCATGCCACCGAGGTCGTTGTGCGCCGAGCCCTCAAATCTCTTGCCCTTCGACAGGAATCGAACACTTGGCCTCAGAGCCCTCCACGCCTAAGCATCAGCGTCAGCGACAACCAAACTGTCAATGGAATAGATGTGAAAGGCAACAATTTCGTTACCGCCACCGTCAACGGCGAAACCCGCAGCGCTGCCAACGCAGCCGGACAGACCCTGTTGGATTGGCTTCGTAACGACCTATCCCTCACCGGCACCAAAGAGGGTTGCGCTGAAGGTGAATGCGGTGCTTGCACCGTCCATCTAGACGGCAAGGCCGTGCTTGCCTGTTTGGTTCCAGCCGCACGAGTTGCCGGCTGTGAAGTCACAACCATCGAAGGCATCAATAACACCGGTAACAACTACATAGGCAACAACACAGAAGTTTCGGAGTCACCCCAAAGACTTCACCGTGTTCAAGAAGCATTGACTGCCTGCGGCGGCGTTCAATGCGGGTTTTGCACTCCTGGATTTGTGATGAGCGCAGTCATGTTGGACGCCGAGTGTCCCAAACCAACCACAGAGCAGGCAGTCCACGGCTTGTCGGGCAATTTGTGTCGCTGCACCGGCTACTACTCAATTATCGAAGCCGTGGCTAGCGAGACCGCGGCACCTGCTTCAAGCCGAATCGTTAACTCATGACCGTCGGCTCAGCTCCCATTCGTTTCGACGCCATCGACAAGGTCACAGGCCAAGCCCAATACCCCAGCGACCGCATAGGTCCAGATGCTCTCTGGGCATTGACCGTTTTCACCAATCAACCTCACGCCCGTCTCAAGAGCCTTGACTTCAGCACCGCCGAATCTGTTGAAGGCGTTGTCGGTGTGCTCGGCGCCGCAGATGTACCTGTCAACGAATACGGCTTGACCCTGTTTGACCATCCGGTGTTCATCGGTGTCGATCACACCGGTCGCAGCAATATTCCCTGTGACGTTTCACGCTGGGAAGCTGACCGCTTGGCTCTGGTGATCGCCGAAACATCGACAGCTGCTCGAGCAGGCGCGGCAGCCATCGATGCTCAGTGGGAACCCTTGCCGGTGCTCAGCGACATTGACGATGCCTTGGAATCATCAGCGCTAATCCACTCCGAGAACGGCTTGAACTCCAACAGTTATTACACGTTGAAAATTCGCAAAGGTGACATGGGTCAGGGTTGGGACGACGCTGATGTGGTCGTTTCGGGCACTTATGAGTTCCCATACCAAGAGCATGCTTACTTGCAGCCTGAGGCGGGACTGGCATATGTTGACGATGCCGGCCGTGTCACCGTTGAAGTAGCTGGACAGTGGACACATGAGGATCGTGAACAGATTGCCCATGCTTTGAATTTGCCCGAATATGAGGTGCGAGTGATTTATCCAGCTATCGGCGGTGCCTTTGGCGGACGTGAGGACATGTCGGTGCAGATTGTTCTGGCACTAGCTGCGCAGTGGCTCCATGCTCGAGATATTCACCGACCCGTTGCGACGATCTGGTCTCGTGAGGAGTCCATCGTCGGTCATCACAAACGTCATCGTGGGCGCATTACTGCTCGCTGGGGGGCACGCAAAAACGGTCAGCTAGTTGCGGTCAAAAGCACTGCCTGGCTAGACGCCGGTGCTTACAACTTCACGTCAACCAAGGTGCTCGGCAACTGTCATTTGCATCAAACCGGTCCTTATGAGGTGCCTCATGTGGAGATTGACAGCCATGCCGTTTACACGAACTCCACTCCTGGAGGAGCTTTTAGAGGGTTCGGCGCTCCCCAGGGTGCTTTTGTTGCTGAGACCCAGATGAACAAGCTCGCCAAAGCACTAGGAATGGATCCGGTTGAGCTGCGTCGTATTAACGCGCTGAGCGATTCGAGCATTACCGCTACGCAATGCTCGATGCCTGAAGGTGTGACCATTAGAGAGGTCATCGACAGCTGCGCCCAAGCAGCGCTTAACAAGCCCACCGACGCCTCAAGCAGCAATAGTTCGAGTGGCTTTAGTCCTTTTCCGTCTTTGCCTAGCGAGCCGGCGGCTCTGCGTCACGGGAAAGGGTTTGCCTGCTCTTTTAAAAACGTCGGCTTTTCTTTCGGCTATCCCGAAAATTGCGAAGCCACGATCATCCTTCATGAACGCGACAACTCAGGCACCGACTCTGGCAACAGCACCGATAAGCCTTGGAGTGCTGAACTGTTTCACGCCGGTGCCGAAGTTGGTCAAGGCGCCCACACCGTCTTCGCGCAGATGGCAGCTGATGCCACCGGAGTGCCCGTGGAGCGGGTCACCTGCGACTTCTCCGACACCGCAAGCTCAGGTAACTCCGGTTCAGCGTCGGCGTCTCGTCTGACCTGGATGTCAGGCAACTCCATACTCGGTGCTGCCGAAGAAGCAGAAAAGGCGTGGCTTTCTGGAGAACGCCCAGCTGTTGGGCACTTCAGGTTCACTCCCCCACCCACAGAAACCCTCGACCCCAACAACGGCACCGGAAATCCAAACTTTTCATATGGATATGTCGCACAACATGTGGACTTAACCGTTGACATCGAAACCGGTCATATCCAAGTTGATCGAGTCGTCAGTGCTCATGATGTTGGCAAGGCCATCAATCCCGATCTGGTCGTTGGACAAATCGAAGGTGCTGTCGTTCAAGCTCATGGTTATGCAATAACTGAGAACCTGCGCTCAGCTGAAGGACGCATTCAGAACCCGCGCTTGAGCACCTACTTGATGCCAGGCATCGGCGACATTCCCACTCGTGTTGACAGCGTGGTTCTTGAGCTCGCCGACCCGCTCGGTCCTTGGGGTGCTCGTGGAATGGCGGAGATGGGGATGATCCCGTATGTGCCTGCGGTCATTGCCGCGCTCCATGACGCCACCGGTGTCTGGTTCGATTCGTTCCCGCTTACTCCCGACAAGGTCATCGCTACCCTCACCCAACACACCTAACCACCCCGCACACCTGCCCGCCCCTCTTCCATCACTCCACTTCGTTCACTCATGAAAGTGTCTCGCTGTGCTAACTGTTAGATACGACCGACTCGATGTCCATGAAGGTCACCGACTGCTGGACTTGGGTTGCGGATTTGGTCGTCATTCATATGAGGCTCTGCGGCGCGGTGCTGAAGTTGTCGCCTGTGATTTAGGACGCGCTGAACTCGACGGAGTGCTGGCTTTGGCTTGGTCGCTAGTTGAGCAGGGCGAACTTGGCGACAATGCCATGACATGTGCTGTCCAAGGCGACGCTGTGCATCTGCCTTTTAACGATGAGACCTTTGACAGGGTGATCGCGTCAGAAGTTCTAGAGCACATCCACGACGACGCAGCTGCGCTAGCTGAACTGGCTCGTGTCATGCGCCCAGGAGGACAACTTGCTGTGACCGTCCCATCTTGGCTGCCCGAAAAAATCTGCTGGAAGCTATCAAGCGACTACCACGCACCAGCTGCCGTCGGTGGACACGTGCGCATTTACCGGCACCGCCAACTAGCTCAACGCATGTGCGATGCTGGCTTTGAACCTCAGAGTTCGCATA
>JAAXHB010000205.1 GCA_012271125.1 Actinomycetota bacterium
CATCCTTAGTCTTCCCTAGTCATCGCTAGTCATCCCTAGTCTTCCCTTGTCATCCCTAGTCATCCATAGTCATCCCTAGTCATCCCTTGTCATTCCTTGTCATCTCTGGTCTTTCCTAGTCATCCTTAGTCATCCTTAGTCTTCCCTTGTCATCCCTAGTTATCCATAGTCATCCCTAGTCATGCCTAGTCATCCCCAGTCATCCTTAGTCATCCCTAGTTATCCCTAGTCATCCTTAGTCATCCTTAGTCTTCCCTAGTCATCCCTAGTCATCCCTAGTCATCCAAAGTCATCCCAAGTCATCGCTAGTCCTCTTTAGTCTTTCCTTGTCATCCCTAGTCATCCTTAGTCATCCCTAGTCATCCCTTGTCATTCCTTGTCATCTCTGGTCTTTCCTAGTCTTCCCTAGTCATCCTTAGTCTTCCCTAGTCATCCCTAGTCATTCTAGTCCTCCCTACTCATCCCTAGTTATCTCTAGTGAACCCTCTTCATTCCTGGTCATCCCCTGTCATTTCTCATCATCCCTAGTCATCACTAGTCATTCTAGTCATCTCTAGTCATCATAGTCATCCCTAGTCATCCTAGTTATCCTTAGTCATCCCTAGTCATCCCTCGTCCTCCCTAGTCATCCTACTCATCCTAGTCATCTTAGTCATCCCTTGGCATCCCTAGTTATCCCTCGTCATCCCTAGTTATCCTAGTCGTCCCTATTCATCCTAGTCATCCTTAATCTTCCCTAGTCATCTTGTCATCCCTAGTCATCCCTCGTCATCCCTAGTTATCCATTGTCATCCCTAGTCATCCCTAGTAAGCCCTAGTCATCCTAGTCATCTCTACTCATCGTTGTGATCCCTAGTCATCCTTAGTCATCCCTAGTCATCCCTAGTCATCCCTAGTCACTCCTACTCATCCTTTGTCATCTCTAGTGAACCCTCGTCATCCCTAGTTATCCCTAGTCATCCCTTGTCATCCCTACTCAACCCTAGTTATCCCTAGTCATCCCTAGTCATTCCTAGTCATCCTTTGTCACCTCTAGTCATCCCTTGTCATCCCTAGTCATCCCTAGTCATCCCTAGTCATCCTTAGTCTTCTCTAGTCATCCCTAGTCATCTTTAGTTATCCCTCGTTATCCAAGTGATCCCTAGTCATCCCTAGTCATTCTTCGTCATCC
>JAAXHB010000206.1 GCA_012271125.1 Actinomycetota bacterium
CTTCTAGAGCAAGCTCTTCAAGCTCGGTCCAGGGGCTGGTGCTGTTGAGTGCTGTATCCCAGCCTGTGATTTCTGAAGTGCCGAACGCTTGCTTGGCTTCGGCACGGACTTCGGCAAGCAGGTCAAGCAAGGTTTCAAACTCTTCGCCGACGCCGGCATCAATTTGTTGACGCAACCACTGAGACAAGGCGGGGCTGCGACCGTTAGTGGAAATAGTTATCTGTAGGTCGCCACGCCGCACTACCGACATAAGCGTGAAGGAGCAGTTGATTGGATCGTCGGCTGAGTTGACAAAGACATTCGCAGCGGTGGCATCTTTGGAGACTTGAGCGTTGACACCCGTGTCGTTAGTGGCAGTTATGACGATGCGATAACCGTTGCCGGCTTCGCCAGAGTTATAGGTGCGTTGATGCCATGTGAGGTTGCTGTTGTTGGCGATTTCGGAGACGGCTTGGGGTGCGACGACGGTGATGCTCGCGCCTACTTCAGCGAGTTGGCCGACCTTTCGAGCCGCGACTGGACCGGCACCGACCACTAGCACGGGGGCACCATCGAGGTCCAGATTTACGGGGAAGGGTTGAGCCATTGCGCACAGCTTAGCGCAATTCCTACTAAATCCGATAAGAAAAGTCAGGATTAGGGGGGAGTGGGGTCTCCGGGACGTTGCTGGCCGGTGAAGAGGACTGCTATGCGTTCATTTTGAGGTAAATCAGTAGCACCAACTTTTAATAGGGCTAGAAGTCCTGCTAGTCCTCCTAATCCTGCTCCACCTGTTGGACAGGTGGAGATATTGGCAGCTGTGTGAGCTAGTCCATGGGCATAACGAAACTCGCCATCGGAAGCGACCAATGGAAATCCACCTGTGGTGAGCATGGCATCGACTAGTTCGATCCAGTCATAGGTGATGTCGTCGAGGATGCCGGTTGCGTATGACTCTGGAGGCTCGTGCCATGCCTCCATGTAGGTCGACTGGTTCGCGGTTATGCGCTCAATCACACCCTGCCGATCCTCATCTGTCATTTCCCCAAGTTCTGCTGCTGCCTCGGCGCGTTGACTGTTGAACACAAGCAGCTTCTCAGGAAACGCGTCTTTGGGAATTGGATCATCCAAAGTCAGCCTTTCTAGTGAGATATTGGGCATCAAGGCTTCCTTGAACTGATAATCGGGCAAATGCTCTTGGGCGATGCGGTCCCAGGCGCGGATGAGGGGATGGTTGCCGACAGGTTGGACGATGTGGACTTTGGGCATGGCGGCTAGGACTCTGCGATCAACCATGCGCTGTAAGCCGGTGACAACGGCTCTGCCTAGCGCTCCCCCACCAACCTGGATGATGATCCGGTCGAGATGGGTGGTCTCGGCATCGTCGTGCTCTAGCAAGGCGTCGACCATTTCGTAGGCGAGGGTTCTGCCTCCGTCAATAGCTGTGGGCGTGTCGGAGCCTTGACATGAAAACGGCACTGCGCCGTCTCGAACAGCTTTTTGGAACGCCAGATACGACGGATCGCCGACCACGCCGTTATCCCGCTCACAGGGAATTACTTTGGCACCGTGAGATTTGATTTGCTCCACGACTTGGTCATTTGCCCAATCGGGGACATACACGTTTAGGTGCCGATCCATGGCTTTAGCGACCACCGCGGCAGCAAGAGCTGCGTTGCCGCAACTAGCGATTGCTAAAGGGGCGTCTGAGTTATTGGCGTTCAGGAGTTGGTCAAGAGCTACGCCAAATAAGTGCCTGCCTTTGTGGGAACCGGAGACGTTGTTGGTTTCGTCTTTAACCCAAAGTTCGCAGTCCTTAAAATCTTCGATGCCTAGTGCTGAGGTGAGTCCTGCTGCGAGTCGAGGTTGCTGGGTGAAAGGCGTTACCTCAAAGCCTTTGCCGTCGACAGCAGCAACTGCGGCGTTGAGTTCACGGATTTCATTTAGGAGACGGTCTTTTGTCTCCTCTTTGTAAAGGTCAAGACGTTCGGCGTATTTCTCAAAGGTGGACGGCATTAGTCATTGGAGCGAGCGCCGGTGCGGTCGTTGAACTCGGTGATCATCTCGTCCCAGTCGTCAATGAAATGGCGCATGCCATCCCAGAATGCCTGATCACGTCGCGCCACAAAATCCTCGAACACAGTGCCCTGTTGTTCAACCCAGGTGTAGTACCCCAGATTGAAAATCCTGCGACGCTCTGCGTTGGTGCATTCCAGATGCTGCACAACTTCGGGCCCTGGGTCGCCGGCTAGCGCAGAACTAAACGTCGCCTCGGCAGCAACATCGTCGTAGCCGCCGCTGTGATGACGTGCCAAATACTCCTCACGTTCAGCGTCGTAAAGCTCAGAGCCATCGGTAGCAACCGTGACGATTACATCTTCACGACCCATGTTGTGAGCCCGTGCCACGGCAATGGCTGCGAGCGCATTACACGATGATGAATACCCCATATGGGTCAACAAGTCGACCACTTCGGGGGACACGCCGGCGGCGTCTGCGAGGAAGTCCCGACCGGCTGGAGCGTTGAACAACACGTCCATGGCGTCGGTGGCGGTGTCGCTTACGGCGACAATGTCGTCGGTGTTCATCACGTTGTGAATCAGCGGCACGTGCTTGTCGCCGATGCCCTGGATGTTGTGCTCGCC
>JAAXHB010000207.1:0-1928 GCA_012271125.1 Actinomycetota bacterium
GCCCTCAACCAATCAGACCTATCACCCCGTGATCGAGCCTTTGCCACTGAGCTCGTCTACGGCGTAACCCGCCGCAATCGTGCTCTCGACTGGCTCTACACACACCATCTAAATCGAACCCCACCGCTCAACGTCATTAATGCCCTGCGTTTGGGCACCTATCAAATCATTGAGCTCGCCACCCCACCTTATGCAGCCATTTCTGAGACCGTCAATCTGGTCGCTCCTAAACATCGCGGCCTCCTCAACGCTGTCCTACGCAAAGTCGCCAACCAAGACCCACCTCCATGGCCCGATGAACCAACTCGGCTCAGCTACCCCGATTGGATATTCGACCGCCTAGTAAACGACCTCGGCACCACCGACGCCATCAACTCGCTCGAAGTCATGAATATTTGGCAGCCCCCCAACAGACACCTTGCTTCCACAATTGACCCTTCTTCGCAGCTTGTCGTAAACACCCTCCACGACCTTGGCATAGGCGCAGGTTCCCTAGTTGCCGACATCTGTGCAGCCCCCGGCGGCAAAGCTTTCGCCCTTGCTCATACCGGCGCAACTGTCATAGCAGCCGACGTCCGCCTCGGCAGAGTCCGCCAAATGAGCCGCCTCGCACCAGACACTTCAACCCCACCAACCATCGTCTGCGCAGATGGACGCAACCCTGCCTTCCGCTCCGAAACCTTCGACGCCGTCCTGGTCGACGCCCCCTGCTCCGGTCTCGGTGCCCTCCGCCGCCGTCCCGATGCTCGCTGGCGCATAGAACCAGACGCCATCGACCGCCTCACACAATTACAAGCCCAACTCCTGGATGCAGCTCTCGATCTCGTCCGCCCAGGTGGGCTGCTCGCCTACAGCGTCTGCACCCTCACAACAGCCGAAACCCTCGACGTTCCCCACGCCTTCACCTCCCGTCATCACCTCACCCCTACAGCCTTGCCCACAACCTCTAGCGGCAACATTTTTTGGCGACCCCATGGCACCGGCGGCATTCTCCTCCCCACAGCCATACCAAACGACGGCATGGCGCTTCACATCTGGCACCGCCCGTAACTATCCAAAACCTCCTGTCTGGCACTTCTTCATCTCGCCTCTTTAACCACCCCAATCCTCCCGCCTGACACCTCTCAGCGCGGGTAGTGTCACATTGTGACTCAGAGCACTGACAGTCTCCGAGTAGGCCTCACTTTTAACGACGTTCTTATTGTCCCTAGACGCTCCTCTATACGCTCCCGCGAAGACGTCTCGCTTCGCACCAAACTCTCCCGCAACATAGAGCTCGACCTGCCCGTGGTCGCAGCCAACATGGACACTGTCTGTGAAAACGAAATGGCAGTCGCCATGGCACGCCTCGGCGGAATTGGCATGATCCACCGCTTCATGCCTATTGACGCCCAGGCCGACGAGGTCAGGCTCGTCAAAAAAGCAGGCGCTGAGCTCCTTGTCGGCGCAGCCGTCGGCACCGATTTTGACCTTGTCGACCGTGCCGACGCTCTTGTCGACGCCGGTGCCAACGTGCTAGTTCTCGACATCGCCCACGGCCATTCCGATCACGCCATTGCCGGCATAGAAACGCTAAAAAACCAGTTCCCTGATGTAGACGTCATCGGCGGCAACGTCGCCACTCTCGATGGCGCTAAAGACCTCGTTACAGCTGGTGCCGACGGTGTCAAGGTCGGCGTCGGCCCCGGCGGGGTTTGCACTACAAGAATTGTCGCCGGTGTCGGTGTGCCTCAACTTTCAGCGGTTATGGAAGCCGCCGCGATAGATGTCCCCGTTATCGCCGACGGTGGCATCCGCACATCAGGCGACATCGCCAAAGCTCTCGCCGCCGGTGCTTCCTCGGTGATGATCGGCAGCCTCCTTGCCGGCACAAAGGAAAGCCCAGGCGAACTAGAGCAAGGCCCCAAAGGTCTTCAAAAGCGCATTCG
>JAAXHB010000207.1:2057-2744 GCA_012271125.1 Actinomycetota bacterium
GAAGTCTCCAAGCTGATCTGGGGTCTCATGGCAGGACTACGCAGCGCTATGAGCTACACCAACGCCCGTGACCTCCCAGAGTTCGCCGAACTTGCCGAGTTCGTGCGAGTCACCCCTCTCGGCATCTCCGAAAACACCCCCCACGCCACCACCTAGCCAACCACTCTCACTCAAAGCGGTCCAAACTTCTCCCATAAAGGGAACGAGACGGGCCGTAGCCCGCCTCGCAACTTGGTGCATATAGCCCGTAGGCATCTGCTTGTTGTTGGTGCCCGTAGGCACTGCCAACCATTCCCTAAGACTCTGAGGGTAGCCTGATCCACCTTCTAAATCAACCACCCACCTCGTTCAAGACAATTTTTTAGCAAGACCCAAACACTTCCGACTGATTCAAGACTCATCAACAGGCGCTAACCCTCAAGAGGTGATACATGCTCCGACTCGGACTCGATTTAGGAACTAACAGCATCGGCTGGGCACTCTTCCGCCTTGAAGACGGCGAGCCCGTCGAAATCGTCGATGGCGGCGTGATGATCCATTCCGACGGCCGTGATCCTAAAACCAAAGCGTCCAACGCAGCCGAACGTCGTTCCAAACGAGGTCCACGCCGTAATCGTGACCGCATGCTCGCCCGCCAAAAACGAGTCGCTGAAAAACTCCACGAACTCGGATTACTCCCTACCGACG
>JAAXHB010000208.1 GCA_012271125.1 Actinomycetota bacterium
GGCTAGGGCGAGGGATTTGGGTAGAGAATTCAGGGCTTTGGTGGCGTCTTTGGCGTTTTGGCAAATGGTGATTTGGGGTTCGGGGGCGATTTCGGCGGCTGGGAGTGCGTCGAGGTTGTCGAAAACGCCTCGAGGGATTTCGCTAAGGCGGGTGTAAAGCGTTTTGAACTCAAGAGTGTTGAAGCGTTCGCGCACTGCGCCCATGTCCGGCGGGGTCATCTTGTGGTCAGACAGAGGGTCAAGGGGGACGTCTCGACGCAGGGTCATTAGCTCAAGGTTTCGGCGCACCAGCGCTTCGCTTTCGCTGAGGTTTTTGCGCAGGGCGGGCGGATTGTCGTCGACGTTTTCAAAGATCGTGTTGATGTTGGAGTCGGCGGTCATGTCAATTTCTTCATGTTCGAACTCGGTGCCTTCGTCGACGATGATCATGGGTTTGGTGCCGTTGACGAGGGCGGCGGCGGTTTTTTCGCCGACTTTGGGCACGCCGGGGAGGTTGTCGCTGGCGTCACCGCGAAGGGCGGCGTAAAGGACATAGTCGCGGGGGTTGACGCCGGTGCGTTCGAGGATGCCGGCTTCGTCATAGATGGCGTATTCGGAGACGCCTTTCTTGTTGTAGAGGACACGGATGTAAGGGTCTTCGACGAGTTGGTAGGAGTCTCTGTCGCCGGTGACGATGATGACCTCTTGTTTTAAATCACGACCTTGAGTGGCGAGGGTGGCGATGATGTCATCGGCTTCGTAACCGGCGACGTCGACGGGAGGGATGCCGAGAGCAGTTACGACGTCACGAACTAGCTGGAGCTGATTGCGGAGGATGTCGGGAGCGGCTTCTCGTTGGGCTTTGTATTCGGGGGCGAGGTCGTGGCGGAAGGTTTTTTCGGGACGGTCGAAGACGACGATGATCTGATCGGGGTCTTGGTCACGCCAGAGGTTCAACAGCATCGAGGTGAAGCCGTGGACAGCGTTGGTGATCATGCCGGTGCCGGTTTTGATGTTGTCTGGCAGGGCGTGAAAGGCGCGATATGTGAGGGAGTTGCCGTCGATTAGCAGGGTCTTTGTGGAGTTCTTGTTGGCGTCAGGCATTAGCGGAGGGCTTGAGAGAGTTCATCGAGCAGGGCGTCTTGCTCGATCTGGAGTTTGGCGATGCGTTCGGTTAGTTCGTCGACTTCGCGGCGGAGTTTGGTGGCGTGGCGGTTGGCGTGGCGATATTCGGATTGCGCTAGCGGGGATTCGGAGACAAGGGCTCGGGTTTTGAGGTCGTCGACCTCGTCGGAGATGGGATCAAGCTGTGATCGGGCGACGGCTAGGTCTTCACGGGCTTGGCTTAGCTGTTGTCCGACCTTGCGCAGGCGTTTTTCTATACCTGCTTTATTTGGTTGTGCTTTGTCTGAAATGTGCCCGGAGAGGGAGTCGAACCCTCACACCCTTTCGGGCGGCGGATTTTGAATCCGCTGCGTCTGCCAATTCCGCCATCCGGGCCAGTGTGTGACGATAACAAGGCAGAAAGGTAATCTGCCTGTCCGTGATTGTGTTCATGTATCCGGGGCAGGGGTCTCAGCAACCGGCGATGGGCGAGCCTTGGACTGATCATCCATCTTGGGAGCTGGTGGCGGAGGCGTCGGATGCGGCGGGGCGAGATGTGGCACGGCTGCTGCTGGAAGCCGATGCTGAGGAGCTGACCCAGACTCGAAACAGTCAGCTGGCGACCTTTGTGCAGTCGATGGTGATCTTGGATGCGGTGAACCGGCTTGGTGCTGAGGCAGCGGGTCATGTAGGGCACAGCTTGGGCGAGTATTCGGCATTGACCGCAGCCGGGGCGTTGGATTACAGCGACGCGGTGGCTTTGGTGACCGAGCGTGGCGACGCGATGCAGGCAGCGGCTGATGAGCGAGCGGGGACGATGGCGGCGATTTTGGGGTTGAGCGATGATGAGGTACAGATTGCTTGCAGTCGAGCGGCTGGTGATGTGTGGATTGCTAATCACAATGCGCCTGGGCAGGTGGTGATTGCTGGTGATCCTGAAGCGATTGATCGTGCAATTGAGGCAGCAAAGGAGTTGGGGGCGAAGCGGGCGATGGCGTTGAGCGTGGGCGGGGCGTTTCATACGTCGTTTATGGCCTCCGCGAGGGAGCGATTGGCCAAGGCGATTGATCGGGTTGATTTTCGTGATCCGTTCGTGGTGGTGCTTGCCAATGTGGACGCGATGGAGCATTCAAAGCGTGATGAGTGGCCGGATTTGTTGAAGGCGCAGTTGACTTCGCCGGTGCGGTGGCATCAGACCTTGACGAATTTGGATTCGGCTGGGTTTACGACATATGTAGAACTTGGGGCGGGGGCGGTGCTGACTGGGCTGGCTAAGCGTTGTCTGAAGGATTCCAAACGGGTGACGGTGTCGGTACCCGATGATTTGGATGGGCTGATTGAGGCGTTGGCACCTAGTGAGGAGCATGCAAGTCATCAGCACTTGGAGGGTGAGCATTTGTTTGCCACCGAACGACTGGTAGTGAGTCCAGCAGCGGGGATTTTTACGGCTGCTGAAGACATTGAGGCGGGTAGTCGTGTCGGGGTGGGGCATTTGATAGGAACAGTTGGCGAAGTCGAAGTGCGCAGTGCTTTTGCAGGTGAGGTCATGGGTGTGATTGCGGTGACCGGTGAGCGGGTGGCATCGGCGCAGCCGATTGCGTGGCTGCGGACGTCCTAAGTCGTTTGACTACAGGTTGAGTGGATTGATGTCGGGAATGTCACGGGTTGCGCTGGTTACGGGTGGGAATCGTGGGATTGGACTGGCCACGGCGCGGCGCCTAGCTGGTGCGGGACATCGGGTGGCGATTACCTATCGCAGCGATCCGCCGGCTGATGCTGGTGAGATTTTGTGCGTGAAATGTGACGTGACCGATGCTGATTCGGTTGAAGCCGCTGTGGAAGAGGTAACTGAAAAGCTCGGGGCGGTTGAGATTCTGGTCAGCAATGCGGGGATTACGCGGGACAAGTTGTTGTTGCGGATGACTGATGAGGACTTTTCGTCGGTGTTGGATGCAAACTTGACCGGCGGGTTTCGCATTGCTCGGCAGGTGGCTCGTTCGATGACACGACAGCGCTGGGGGCGGATTGTGTTTATTTCTTCTGTGTCTGGGATTGGTGGACAGGCAGGGCAAGCCAATTATTCGGCGTCAAAGGCGGGGTTGATTGGGTTGGCGAGGTCTATGGCTAAGGAGTTTGCGTCTCGAAACATCACTGTGAACGTTGTGGCACCTGGGCCGATTGAAACGGACATGTTGGGGGCGTTGAACGAAGAGCAGTTAGGGGCGATTGTGGATCAGGTGCCGATGGGACGGGTCGGATCGCCCGATGAGCTAGCTGCTGCGGTGGAGTTTTTGACTAGTGAAGATGCTGGATATGTGACCGGTGTGGTTTTGAGCGTTGATGGCGGCATCAGCATGGGCTAAAGCCGTTGGGGATAACGGCGTAAGCGATCGCAATAGATAACGGGCAATAACGGTGTAACCGCAGCCAATGATTTAGGCTGTGCGGGTTCAGATTACAAAGCCAGATTCCTTAAAGGAGGAACAAGTGAGCGACGACCATTTTGAAAGATTTAAGAAATGCACGGTGGAAGTACTGTCAGTAGAGGCGTCACAAGTGGTGCCAGAAGCTAACTTTGCTGCAGACTTGGACGCTGACAGCCTTGACATAGTGGAGCTTGTGATGGCTCTTGAAGAAGAGTTCGAAATTGAGGTAGATGAAGAGGAACTAGAGGGCGTGGCTACCGTTGACGCTGCCTTCAAGCTGGTCTCCTCCAAGCTCTAGAACAGCCTTCGGCTAGCGAAGGCTGTAACAATGACTGACGTGGCAGTAACTAGCCCTGAGGTGACTGAAACCGCTAGGCCTGAGATGTCGGTAACTAGCCGGCGTCTTATGGACTCTGCGGCGATGGGTCGGCGCAGGGTTGCTGTGACCGGTCTAGGTGTTGTTTCCGCAGCTGGGATCGGGGCGGACGCTTATTTTGAGGGGCTTTGCGCTCCGGCGCCTGTGGGTGAGCGGCGCATCGTTGACTTCGACGCGGGTGCGTATTTTGACAATCCCAAAGATGCGCGGCGAGCTGATCCCTTTACCCAGTTTGTGGTTGCGGCGGCGTCACAAGCGATGACACAAGCAACGGCACAGGCTGGCGAGTTGAGTGCTAATGTAAGCCGTTGTGGGGTGATGATCGGAACCGGTGTGGGTGGCATTACCACGCTGGAGCAACAAATTGATGTCCTTAATGCCAAGGGTGCTAAGCGGGTGTCGCCGTTTTTGGTGCCGATGATGATGGCTAATGCCGGCAGCGCGACCTTGTCTATGCGTTATGGCTGGACAGGGCCGTCAGAAAATGTGGTGACGGCGTGTGCTGCGGGGACGCATTCGATAGGCAACGCTGCTCGGCTCATCGCTGACGGGCGTTGTGATGCGATGCTTGCCGGTGGTTCAGAAGCACCGTTTACGCCGACCGCGGTGGCGGGGTTCACGAATATGACGGCTTTGAGCGCGAGCGGGGTTAGTCGGCCTTTTGATGCGAACCGTGACGGGTTTGTGATGACCGAAGGTGCGGCGATTTTGGTGTTGGAGGAATGG
>JAAXHB010000209.1 GCA_012271125.1 Actinomycetota bacterium
ATCCAGCACCGAGTGGAAGTCCAAAATGAGCTGGCGCTTCCACTGGTCAAGCTCCTCAGACGGCGTGCCAACGTCTTCATGAGCACCCACCGGCGCACTCAAAGTCGCTCCGAGCAATACGGCAAGCACCGGCACCGCCCACCTATTCATCCACACAACGTCCTCGCTTAATCGCACCCGCGGGCGCGACTTGTCCTTAGGGCAGCTTCGGTTCAGGACGCATTATCAAGACAACTCCGTCTGATAAGGCGATTTTCTGCGGCGCATCTGTCACAACATTAGAAACACCACGAGCTTCGGTCGGGCTTATCACCAGACCCGCCAGGTCATATTTGAACCCCGACGAGCTTTCGATGCGCGCATCTGCCCCGATAGCTACTACCGAAATCGTCTCACCCACACCAGCATCTAGCTCCGCGGCTGAACGCACCACATGAACCAGCCCCGCCCCAACACTGGCAGAAATCTCCACATCTGCCCAGCGCGGCGACGCCAAAACCGCAAGATTGGCAAACCCATGATCAACACGCCCTCCGCTACCCATGACAACATGAACGGGCTCACCTCGACCAGCCGCTAACTCCAAAGCCAGCTCTAAATCTGTCTCGTTCTTATCTGGCGCAACCCGCAGAACCTCAGCGCCCTTATCGATTGCCCACCTCAGCCCGTCGTCGCTGACCGAGTCCATGTCGCCGATGACGACTTCAACGCGCAGCCCTAGTCGTCGTGCAGCATCAACACCACTGTCGGCAGCTATTACATAGTTCGCCGCCGCGACAGCTGTCGTTGTCGCAGCCGTCTCCAAGGTTTCATCATCACAGTACGCCACCACTAGGCAGCACCCAGCAGATGGCAACAAAGTAGATGTCGGCAAGTCCCCTATGCCAGATACGGCTCTGGGTCTACGGCTTCACCGTCGATACGCAGCTCAAAGTGCAGGTGCGGGCCAGTTGACCATCCGGTGGAGCCCACATCGCCGAGCACTTCGCCGCTTTGAACTTCTTGTCCCACCTCCACATGGATTCGGCTCATGTGGCCATACAGGGTGCTGTAGCCGAGACCATGGTTGACTACGACGGTGTTGCCATAGCCGGCACGCCATCCGGCGATGAGCACCGTTCCTGAGCGGGCTGCTCGTATTGGATCGCCTGTGTTGCCGTCAAGGTCAACGCCGTTATGCATGCGCCTCGATCCAAAGATCGGGTGAATTCGAGGCCCGAAGTCTGAGACTATGTCGCCGTCGCCTGGCCATACCACCAGCTGGAAGGGTCCGTCACGTTCTTCAGCAAGGCGGCGTTCTTCTGCAACAGCAGCGCGTCGTGCTGCTTCTTCTTCACGGCGACGCTGCTCTGCACGATTGCGGATGCCCTCTTCAAGCGAGAAGATTTCCGCAGCAATCACTTCGTCGGCGATTGCGATCTCGTTTGATTCACGCTCCCATTCCAGGATGCGGGTCTCAACTTCTTCTCGATAGCGCTGCGCTTCAGCCTCTGCTACCTCTAGCTCTTCTAGACGAACCAGCAGTGCTTGGCGCTCGGCTTCAGCCGCAGCAGCTCGTTCAAGGGCGAGGCGTTTGGCTGCTTCGAGCTGACCCTGAGCGGCACGCAGGTCGTCCTGCAGGTCAACTTCGCTGCCAAGTAGCTGATCTAGCAAATAGAGCTTGACCGTTGTTTCGCTAAAGTCGGCTTCTCCGAGCTGGTTGACAACGTCGGATCGTGGCTCAGTAAACACATCAATAGTTCGCTGATTTAGACGTTCACGGATGCTTTCAATGTCATCGCTAAGCCATTCAGCTTCCAAAAGAGCGGTGTTGGCTTCAGCTTCGGCAGCCGCTATCGACGCTTCGGCTGCTGCGACTCGAGATTGTTGCAGCGCAACGTATTCTTCAAGGTCAGCTAGTGCGGTGGCTACGGCTTCGTCATCGGCTCGTAGAGCGTCAAGGCTTGAAGCGGTTGCGGCTGCCTCTCGGGCTAGCTCCTCACGCTCTGAGCGCAGGCTGCTGATCTCTTCACGGTCTTCGGCGTCTTGATCCTGAGCACCGACAGTGGTGCCGGCAATAGCAAGCAAAACCACCAGCCCGCAAACGATGAAGGCGATGCGTCGCACCCGTCGAGCCCGCAAAGCCAGCCCCGGCCAGCGCCGCATCCAAAAACTTTCCGTCCCCACTAGTTAAACCGCGCGACTCGTCTCACGTGTAGCTACCCCTCTCGCGTGCGTGTGTTCGCACGCCCAGTGCTAAGCGTTCATTTAGATGTTTACGAACCTAAACCCTAGATGTTTTGAACCTAAATCGTAACAAGATCGCAACATCCCCCCACCCCCTAACTCTCACCTTTCCTTTACCCACGCACTTCCCACCATCCCCACCGCCACACATGCTTACGCCACCTTTGCCCCAACCGCGTGACCGCCACGTGGGAGGTTCGGGTCATACACAGGCTTACCCATCGGACGAGTCTTGAGCGTCCCCGCCTCTAGCTCCTCTAGACGAGACAAGGCAATCTCCACATACTCCTCATTTGTGTCACACCCGTAAGCCACCCGCCCATGCTTGACAGCAGCAACCGCAGTGCTGCCAACCCCCAAATAAGGGTCAAGCACAATGTCCCCCGGATCAGACATCGACAACACAAGGCGCTCCACCAACTCCACCGGAAACTGACAGGGATGAATCGTCTTTTCAGGATGATTGCTCTTGACGTTTGGAATCTCCCACACATCACTCGGGTTCTTCCCCTTTGGATTCCCCGACAACTCACCAGCATTCGGCCCCTTGAAATGGCGCTTGCCTGGATATTTCGATGGCACCCTGATCGGATCAAGATTCCACGTGTAGTCATCGGTCTTGGTCCACCAGTTGATCGTCTCATACCTCCCGGATAAACGACGACTGCAATGCAAGCCATGCCCAAAATGCCAAACAATCCGATTACGTAACTGCAGGTTCTGCTTAGCAAACGTGTCATACAAGATCACATCAAGTGGAACTATTGAGCCGTTGTCAACATAGTTGCCCACCTGCCAGCAGATTGAACCCTGCGGTTTCAACACCCGCGCTGCTTCCTCGATAATCGCAGCCTGTGTAGCGATGTAAGTATCGATAGGACTGCGCTGCTCATAGGACTTTCCTAAGTTGTACGGCGGCGACGTAACCACGAGCTGCACCGACTCGCTAGGAATCCCTGCCAAAAAATCCAAATTATCTGCTGGTTCAATTCTCATACCATTTTCCTCCTTTCTCTTTTATTTTCTGTTGTTCCATCAACATAACACAGGGCTGTGACATTGAAACACGCCGACCAAAATTGCTGTCACATTTGACAGCATGAAACCAACACGCCTAGAAAGTCGCACTCAAAGCTTTTCGGAGCCGACTACCCACATGGCGTAATACTGCGCCCCGCCACCGTAAGCATGCCCAACTGCCACCCGCGCATCGGGCACTTGATGACCCCCAGCCAACCCCATCACCTGCAACGCCGCCTCAGCAAAACGAATCATCCCCGACGCCCCAATCGGATTACTCGACAACACCCCACCCGACGGATTCACCACCAAATCCCCTGTGCCCAACACCCCATTGCCTAAATCCACACCGTCCAAAGCCGTCGACCCATCTTCCACCATGCGCCACCCCTCACCTCGCTCAGCAAACCCCAAACTCTCCAACCACATCGGCTCATACCACGAAAACGGCACATACAACTCCGCCACATCCACCTCAGAGCGCCGATCCACAATGCCCGTCTGGGCAAACACATCATCAGCACACTGCTCCGACGCCGCCGGCGACACCATGTTGCGCCCCCCATACAAATTGCTCTCCGAACGCATCGCCGTCCCATGAACCCACCCCACCTCGCCGTCGTGCCCGTCCCCACCAGCCTCATCCACCAACACCATCGCACACGCCCCATCAGACGATGGACACGTCTCGGAATACCGAATCGGATCCCACAACATCGGCGACTCCACCACCGCCTCAAACGTCAAATCCACCTGATGCAAATGCGCATACGGATTCGCCAACGCATGACGCCGATCCTTAAACGCCACCATGCACCCAATCAACTCCGGCGCTCCCGAAGCCGCCATATAGCGCCGAATAATCGGCGAAAAATACCCACCCGCCCCCGCATTCACCGAAGTCGCAAACGGCTGCGGCAAAGACAACGCCCACATTGCATTCGACTCCGACTGCTTCTCCCAACCAATCGTCAACACACACCGATGCACCCCCGACTGAATCATCGAAGCCGCCACACACGCCGTCGACCCGCCCACCGAACCAGCAGTATGAACCCGCATAATCGGCTTGCCAACCGCTCCCAACGCCTCCGCCAAATACACCTCCGGCATCATCAACCCTTCAAAAAAATCCGGTGCCTTGCCAATGACGATGGCATCCACGTCGCGCCAGTCCTTTTGCGCCATCTCAAGCGCCCGATACGCAGCCTCCCGCAAAAGTCCAGCAATGGAGACATCACCTCGTTTAGCTGCATATTTGGTCTGCCCAACCCCGACTACAGCAGTCCGCTCCATGACTAATCAGCTTCTAAAACACACACAAGGTTCTGTTGCAAACAAGGCCCCGACGTGGCATGGGCCACAGCACGATGCCCATCACCACGACCCAGCCGCATCGCAGCCTCACCAATTCGGATCAGCCCACTTGCCATCATTGTGTGAGTCGCCAACGCCCCACCTGATGGATTAATCGCTGTCACACCCTCATCAAGCCCCAAAGCCTCCACCAGCAAATGCTCCGACGTTGTAAACGGCGCATGCAGCTCAGCAATATCCACCTTTTCGTTGCCTATTTGTCCATCCCTCACTCCAACTTTCTCTCCTGCCAACCGCGCCGACATCGACTGGGTCAAGTCACGCACCCCCAACGTGTGCGAGTCACTTCGATGATCCATCCCGCGAATCCAAACCGGTCGCGCATCAGTCCGCGAACACAACTCCCGCGCCCACTCACCCACAGCTAAGACCATCGCCGCTCCCCCATCAGCCTGCGCCGGCAAGTCCGAAGGCCGCAGCGGATCAACCTCATATCCCTCATCCAAAATCTCTTCAGCCGACTTCACCTCACCACGCACCGAATGCGGATTGCCCGCAGCATTAGCACGACTCCGAGCAGCAATCTCAGCCAACCGAGCTTCACTCACAACCCCAGCGTCCAACATCGCCCGAGCCGCTAACGCCTCCAACCCATACCAGTCCGGCCACAACGGCCCGTAGTAATACGGATCAAGCTGCGTCGCCAAAACATCACGCAAAGACCCCGCCGAGGACTTCCCGTAGCTATACACAAAAGCCGTATCAATCTCCCCACACTGCAACTTCACCCACGCCTCATACAACGCCCACGCCCCGTCTTGTTCCACATGGCTTTCACTGATCGGCGGCACAGGCCCCACCCCATCAATCGTCATCACAAACGAAAACGCCTGCCCCGCCAAAAAATCCGACGACCCCGAACACGTAAACCCAATATCACCCTGACTCAACCCAACCGCAGACTTCGCCTGCTCCATCAGCGGAATCATCATCTCCACCTCAGATTCACCCGCTATAGACGCCTCTTGACGCTGCACAAACGAAACAATCGCTACATCAACCACGCCACCACGCCCTCACCTCAACCACACGTCACGCCGGCCCCGACCGTCCCACGCGCTCATAGTCGTCGATCACCACATCGGGCTCACCCGTCGGCTCCCAACCCAAAATGTTCGTCGCCGACTCGATCAACTCCTCATCAGGCTTCCAAACCGCCCGCACCCGCATCCCCAGGCGCACCTCGGAAGGCGCAACGTTGATCACCAAGTTCAGCGTCCCCACCGACGCCCCATCAATCACAATCCACGCACTGACATACGGCGGCGTCAAATCAGGCCGCCGCTCAATCGGCACCCGAGTGATATTGAACGACTCCACATAACCACAATCACCCAACTCAACCACCTCGGTCGTCGCCGCCCCCGCCAACGGACTCACCCCACGAGGCGGCACAAACACTTGCCCCGACACCGGACACCGCTCACCCAAAATCCGCTTCTCTTTCATCGCCCGCAAATATCGAGACAGCGACCGCCCCGGCGTGTAGGTGTAAACAAGTCGAATCGGAGTGACGACGGTATCTACGCGCTCAACCCCACTTATAACTTCTGGAACGACGACATCTGCGCGCAACGCCTCCGGCAATTCCAACAACGACGACGATGATGATGACGACGACTGCGGCACCGCCGACGCATCTGATGACGACAACAATTCCGACGACAACGACTTCTCGCTCACTGCGGAACAAACCCAGCTATGTCGCTTATATGTCCTTGACGTTCATCACGCCACACAACCCGCACCCGCATCCCCGTCGCCATTTCCGCAACATCATCAACCAAAACCCCATGCAACATGTCAGTGTCGGCACCATCAAGTCGTATCAACGCCCACGCGAACGGCGTCTCAAACGGCTGCTGCGTTAATGATTCCTTTTGGCGCACCTCACTATTCCAAGCCCACGTCGTCACCGAACCCACCTGCGCAACTTCAACCATCTCCGTCAACGGCTCAGACGTCACCGGGTCATACTCGCTCGGCGGACACAACACCGACCCATCTCCTCTCCGTATCCCCAAGATCACCTTTTCTCGCAGTCCCGTCAAAAACGCCCCAATAACAGGACCCGTGCTTCGGGTAAACGGATACTCCAACACCATCGGCGCAGACAGAACACTTGTCCCGCCATCGTCCACGCCGCCGTCCACCTATTGCTGCCTTCTATGTCCCCAACAACAAGATCAACCCGAACACGGTAAACAAAACCATCGCCGCCAACATCGGATATTGCGAGCGCACCGCCTTCTTCGGTTCAAAGCACTCCACCGCTCGGTCATGAGCCACCATCACGCTCAGAATATGTCCCACCACTATCGCAATCGTTTGAACCCACGCAATCGTGTCAGTCGACACCGCCGAATAATTGACCGTGTTGGTAGCGGTGCCGAATAAGTCCCAACCCTCACCAAACGGATCAGACACACGAGCAATCAACGCCTGCCCTTCCAACACCAGATAGCTGAAGTAATGCGCGACGATGTATGCCACCGCTATCGGAATCAAAGACGGCGCAAACGCATCCGACAGGTTCGACTCCCGTTCACCCGTCAACGCTGCCATCGCCGCAATCGCCGACCGATAAATCACATATACAAAGCCGATCACAAGCACCAGCCCAACAGTGCTGGTGAAGGTTCGCTCCCATCCCGTTTGCGTGCCGGCTATGTCAAGCCAAATCGAGCTGCGGGTAAACCCGTCAAAAGCCGTCGACCCAAGTGCCACTATCACAAGTGCTTCGGTTCCCGGCACGATCTTGACCGCGGCTAGCCCCGTCACCGGCCAACGCACCCGCATTCCATCCTCGGCTTTAAACAGCGGCCCAATCGCTCCGAACAACCCATACAGCGCGTCAAAGGAGTCCGCATCTCGTGCCGAGCGGTTCATCATCCGCGCCACCAAGAGCATCACCTGATACAAGATCAAGAACGTCCCAATCGCCTTAGGCGCAGACGAGTCGTAATAAGCCAACTCCAGCCACACAAACCCAACCAACCCAGCCACCGCCCACCAAAGATCCGGCTCAGCGTCCCATGACTTCGCCCTACCCGACTGAGCCCTACCCGACGACCGATCCGACGAACTATCCGACCTGCCCCACCCCAACACCCGCATCGGGTTGAGCGCCGCCCACACGTCGCCCAACGCCACCGACAAAACCGGTATCCCCACCCAAAACGCAATATAAAACACCGTCGGCGCAATGTTGACTGACGGATTCGTGTTCCCAAACCAGGCCGCATATAACACGATCACAAAACTGACCAAACCAACTAGCCCCAGCACCGGCGCAAGCACCCGTGCCGCCACCTGAACCCACCCCGGCAACACCCGCCCAACCGACGCCGCTCTCAACTTCGGGCTATGCCACAACAACCCCAACGCCACAAAAGACAACGCCACCGCGCACGCCGCCGCCCATGCCACCTGCCACACCGGCAAAGGCAAATCCGTGCGCCCGCCAACCCCATGCGCCAGCACCAACACGTCCGGCAAATAACTCACAACACCCTCAAGAATAAATAGTGGCAGTCATGAAGGGTGGGCGATACTGGACTTGAACCAG
>JAAXHB010000210.1 GCA_012271125.1 Actinomycetota bacterium
GGGCTAGAGGGTCGGTAGATTTGAGGAATGGCTGAAACGCACAAGCTGTCGCAAGGCGCACATGACCGGCTGGCTGCTGAGCTTGATGATCTGACGACGCGTGGGCGCATTGATATTGCCCGCAAGATTGAAGCGGCTCGTGAGCTAGGTGACCTGTCTGAAAACGGTGATTATCACGCTGCGAAAGAAGAAAAAGGCAAAATGGAAGGGCGCATTCAGCATATTGAACGCATCCTTGAGAACGCCATAATCACTGAAGGTGCTGACGACTCAGATGCTGTTGGTTTTGGGTCAATTGTGAGTATTCGTTGGCCTGACGATGATGAGATTGAGCGTTATCTCGTTGGCTCTATTGAGGAGCAATCTGATGATGTGATCGTCGTGTCGCCGGGTTCGCCTATGGGTGAAGCCTTAATGGGGGCTTCGGAAGGTGACACTGTTGAATTTGAATCTCCCGCAGGAGTTTCAAAAGTTACTGTCGTCGAAATTGGCTAACCGGAATCTTTTTTACGCCCGAATTGCCTTAGTTATCGGTGCCGTATTGCTAAGTACGGCCTTCGGGATTTTTATCTGGGAGTCGCTTGGTTAGCTGACTACCATTTGGTGCGGGGGCCCCAGCAGGCGATGGACTTGTCGTCTTTTCGGATGCCGCAGCCGTGGAAGTCGCCCAAGGTGATATGGCTGAAGGTGCCTTCGGGTGGGTCGCTCATGTTGAGCCAGTCGGCACCCCAGCAGACAATCGTGTCGTCGGTTTTGAGGGCGCAGGCATGGAACTTGCCTGATGCGACGGCTTTGAAGTCGTTGCCGTCGGGTTCGGTCTTGATGTCTTCTGGGCTGCGACCCCAGCAGTTAAGCGACCCGTCTTCTTTGACACCGCAGTTGAAACGTCCACCAAGGAGATTACCGCCCCAGCCGTAGAAGCCGAGATCGGCGGCGTAGCCTTCGGCGGCGTCGATTGAGATGTAGCGTTCGCTTTGGTCAGCCGTGTTGCCGTCACTGCGAAGGTCTTGACCCCAGCAGTCAATGTGGCCATCTGAAGTTTGTCGAGTGCAGTTCTGGTAGTAGCCAGAGGTGACATAGTCGTAAGTGCTGACTGTTTTGTCGCCGCCAGTGCCGCCTTGGCCCCAGCCCCAGCAATCAATTGTTTGATTGTCTGTTCTGACACCACATGCATGATGGAAGCCGGCATCAATCTGCGTGAAGGCGACGCCGGATGGTTCATCCTTAATGTCGTAGTCGTCTCTGCCCCAACATGTGGCTGTGTTGTCGCTGCTTTTAATAGCGCAGGTGGACTCGCCGCCGGCTGAGACCTGCTCAAAAGTAGTGTTACTTGGGTAAGCACTTGATTGGGCGCGATAGTCACTGCCCCAGCAGACGATGGCATCATCTAGGTTGATTGCGCAAGTGTGATTGATGCCGGCTGATATTGAGTCATATTCACCGCTGGTTGGGGCGTCTTTTTGATCAGAAAATGCCCCGCCCCAGCACTCTGGTGTGCCGTTTGAGCGGAGGGCGCAGGTCATGGCACCCCAAGCATCGATAGAAGTGTCGAAATTGGCACCAGCAGGTGGAGTGTTGGCAGCACCTGAGGTTTTGCCCCAGCAGTCGATGGTTTTGTCGTTTTTAATGGCGCAGTTGTGTCTTTCACCGACGCCAACCGCGATGTGGTTGGCGCTTTTATCGTCAGTTCGGCTGTCTCGGCTATCACCCCAGCAGTTAATGGAATTATTTTCCTTGATACCGCAGAAGTGCCCTGTTCCGGCGGAGATGTCTTTGAAGTCACTGCTAGTGGGGTGGCTATCTGTGTGGTTGGCGTCGCCCCAGCATTCGATGCTCTTATCGCTCTTGACTGCGCAGGTGACATCACCGGCGTCAAGCGTTTCATCCGGTCTAGCGCCATCATTGTCGCCTAGGGAGGTGCGACCGTCGCTGACGGCAATCTTTAGAGCGTTTTCGGAGGTGCGGTCCATGGCAGCGTTGCCGTTGCCGACCGTGTTGCCCCAGCAGGCAATGGAGTTGTCGTCTTTGATGCCACAAGAGTGACGCTGTCCGGCAGCTATTTCAATAAAGTCACCGGAGTCTGGGGAGGCTTTGTTGTCTCTGTCGCTGCCCCAGCAGGCAACTTCTTTGTTTTGTTTGATGCCGCAGACATGTTGCCAGCCAGCGTCGATCTTTGTGAACTTCGTATCGTCGGGGACGTCGGTTTGGCCATGCTCATTTTGTCCGAAGCACTTGACGTCGCCATCTGATTCGAGACCACAGTAGAAGCCGTCACCGACAGTGATGTCAGCGAAGACACCGTCGGCAACTGCGCCAGAAACGGTGGCGGTGGCTTCATTATCTGAAGTGTCAGTCCTGTAGGTGAACTCATATTCGAACTCTTCGTATATTTGCTCAAGAGCGGCGGAGCTGATTCTGTAGTTAGCCATTTTAGAGAGGGGATCCCAGGTCACTTGACCGACTCGGGGTTGCTTGGTGATTCTTACGCCCGTGCAGTTCTGTCCGCAAGTGTCGTTTTTGAGGATGTCTAGCTCGTGGGTATACGTTTGGGTGGGCAAGTGTGTTGCGTCAATTGCGAAAGCGTCGTTTGCAACGGTTTCGGTTTGCTTGACGCTGGTGTCAAGAGGGTCATTGCCCCAGCAGATGGTTGTGTTGTCGACTTTGACGCCGCAGGAGGTGTCGCCGAAGGCGGTTATGGCTTTGAACATTGCCATAGGGGCATCGACTTGGCCGACATTGACCTCAGGGTCGTATGGGTGAAGCAGAGGTGGGCCGTCGGGGAAACGCGAGGTGTCGTTGTAGTAGTCATCGCCGGGAACCCTGAGTAGGCAGTTTTGATAGGTGAAATAGGCCTGTCTGGCAGCAATGTAGTCATCTTCTGAGGTGGACGTCTTAGGTTGAGGGATCCTGTTGGGAGGGAAGTCGTAATAATCCCTGAGGTCTGGATACTCCACTGCTGTGCCGCAGTCGACCGCTGGAGGGGCGAGGGGACGCAGCTTGGTGGCACCCCAGCACTCGGCGGAGCTTGTATTTGTGATGCCGCAGGTGTGGTGATCGCCGGCGGTGATGGAGGAGAAGGCGATACCGGTGGGTGCTTGAGTTTGGCTGTGACGATCTGAGCCCCAGCAGGTGACGGTTCCGTCGGTGGCGATAGCGCAGGCATGGTCGGTGCCGGCGGTGACGTCGGTGAAGGTGCCGGTGAGCTTACGGATGGGGTCGCCGTTGGAGTCGGTGCCGGGGAATGCCTTGAAATTGGTGTCATCTGGGCTGTTGTCGGCATCGTCGTCGGAGTCGCCGCCCCAGCAGATGACGTCGCTGTTGTTGTCAACGGCGCAGCCAAAGTGCGAGCCGGCAGCTACCGCGGTGAAGGTGCCCGAGGGGGCGTCGAGCTGGCCGTCAATATCTGGGCCGAAACAGTCGATGGCACCGTCGAAATCGATGGCGCAAGTTAGGAATCGGTT
>JAAXHB010000211.1 GCA_012271125.1 Actinomycetota bacterium
GTGTCATCTTTGACGACGTCTTGCTTGTCGAAAAGGATGGTTATATCTGATTTGTTGCCTTGCCAGTCGGCGGAGTATTCGAAGGTGACAGAATCGGTCTCGGGATCGCCTGCATCAATTGTGTAAGTGACGTTTTGGCCGTTGGAAGAAACGTTGCCTTGTGCTGGGGAAGTAAAGTCATTGGGGTCGACGGCGCCACAGTTATTGTTAGATTTGCACCAGTCGTTGAGGACAGGATTAAAGGTAATTGAAGCTGATTCTGTGCCGTAACGAGTGAGGGTGTACCAGTCGGGGTACATCTCGCGTTGTGAGTTGCCATCGCTGCTATCGCGAACTGATAGTTGAACCCAAGCAATTTCGCCACCGGCATTTGCGGTGGTGTAACCAATGAAAATCGGATTCGGGTATTCCTCTTGCAGGGCTCTGGCTCTATTGCTGAACGCTTCAATCTTGGTACCGTCAATGACCCAAGCCGACATTGCCCATGGATAGTGAACAATTTCAAGGCCTTCGCAAGAGTTGGTTATGCAGACATCGTTAGTGAGAACTTCAATTGTGTGAGTGGTGGCATCTTGAGTGCCGCCATCACGTGCTTCGGCCTTGAAGTCATCTTTGAGGTTGTCGAGGTTAGTGACGGAGATCGTCACGGTGGCGGGGGTGAGGGCGTTAGCTGTGGTGTAGGTGAACTGATCCTGGGTGAATAGAGAAGTGTTTGCGGCGATGGTATAGGTGTAGGAGCCGTCAACCTCGCGGGTGAGGGTGCCGTTGGTGGGTGAGGTGACGATTTGAAGGTTTTCGCAGGCACGAGTGTGGGGGCAGGAGTCGTTGAGCTCGATAGGAATGTTGACGCGGGCTTCGGCACCGACTTTGCGGGAAAGAGATGCGGTGTCGTCTGTGAGGATGTCATGATCGGCGGTGCCGTCGTTGTCTGCGTCGGGGGCAACAAGGACGGTGATGTCTCCCCAGAGTTCTGGTTTGGATCCTTGTCGGGTAACGCGGTACTTCATGGTGACGACGGGATCGTCGAGGACTGTGCCAGAGGGGAGGGTGTAGACGATTACAGGATCCGGGGTGCCATATTTGGAATTGTTTGTATCAGTGGTGGCAGAACCGACGGAGGGGTCTTGATTTTCGGCTATGCGCAGACCGGAGCAGTTGTTAGCGACTGGGGCAGCCCAGCAAGAATCGTTGGCTAAAACGAGTATGGGGACTTCAAGAGCCTCGGTGCCGTTGCGGACGACATGAACGAAATCAGCGTTGAGCTGGCTTTCGTGGTTCCAGTGTACGTTGACACCACGGTCGCGAGAATCATTTGAGGCGTCACCGGTTGTGTAGCGGAAGTCATCTCGAGTGACTTCAGTATCGTCGGCGGTGTTGGCAGTGCCTTTATCGTCTATTGCTGAAGCGGTGCCGGGGACTGTGTACTTGAGAGTGCCGTTGAAGTTGAACTCTGCGGCACCGCCGTCATCGGGATCGGTGCCGACTGTGAATCCTTTGCAACCGTTGCCGCAGTAGTCATGCCAGAGAACACCGATGTTGTCAAGGGTGACGTCATTAGCTCCAATTCGGTCGATATAGATGTCATGGGCAGCTGTTGGGAACATATCGTCGTCGCCGGTTGCAATGAGGTACTCAACGAGACCATGTAGATCGCTGTCGTTGTTTCCACCGGTACCACTGCGTACATTTGATGTGCTGTAAGTGGCAGTAACTGTGCGCTTAGTGTCGTCGATATTGTCGGAGTTGGATTTCACATACTTGAGCTTGCCAGCGTCTAGCGACACAGTGCCGGTTCCGACGCCACTTAGGTCCGCTGTCTCTAGACCAGAGCAACCGGCAGTGACGCAGGTGTCGTTGTCTCTTACATCGATGCTGTAATCGATTGCTGTGGTGTCGGTCTGGCGCCAGATGAAAATGCGGTCGTAGTTGAGCTTGTCGACGTTGGTGATGTTCAAGTTATGAACTTGTGAAGCAGTGGCATTATCTGTGATGTAGCGGAAGTTAGCTACGGTTTCAGTGATATGTGAAGGTGGTGGGGTTTCAACAGGAACTCGCCAAATCACCTTGTTGTCTGAGGTGATTTCATAAGTGCCGATGGCTTGGTCTTGGGTTCGTCCGTTGGCGGTTGTGCTCCACCGGGGGCCTTCGGTGATACGCAAGCCGGTGAAGCTGCCTCCACCCGCGGTGTCATTAGAGAGAGGATCGATCTCTATTTCAAAAGCTTCGCCGCCTCGGCGGACGATGCTTGTCGAGTCGGAGGTGAGGGTGTCGTAGGGCTGGTGTTGCAAGGTGACGGTGGCGGTGCGGTCTGAAGTGGTGGTGTTGTAGGTGAAGGTAAAGGTGCCTGAAGGTGAAGAGGTGGTGGCGGGGAAGTCATAGGAGAAGCCGTTGGCATTGGCGCTGAGGGTGCCGTGGGTGGCGGCGGTTAGGCCGGTGACAACGGCGAGGCCGGCGCAGGAGTCCTTGCCGCAGATGTCGTTGGCTAGGACGTTGATCTGGTGGCTAGTGATGGCGCTGGTGCCGGTGCGGGGGATGATGATTGGTTCAGAGGCGCTGCCGTCGTCTTTGAGGAGGTCTGTGTCGACGGTGTAGTTCAAGGTGACGGTGGCGGGGCCTTCAGAGTCGGCGGTGGTGTAGGTGAAAGAGGATGAGGCGGCGGTGATTTCGGTGCCGGAGGAGATGACATAACTGAGGGCGGACTTGTCGCCGGTGACGGTGACGGTGCCGAAATCGGGCTGGGTGACCACGGTGAGGTCGGTGCAGTCGGCCCAGCAGAGATCATTGTCAAGAACGTCGAGCTGGTTTGTGACTTGCTCTGTGGCGGTGCGGGTGATGGTTTCGGTGTCGGCGGTGAGGCGATCAGATTGGGTGATGGTGACGGTGACTTGAGCGGAGGCGACGCTGGTGTCGGTGCGGTAGGTGAAGGTGACTTCGGTGCCGGCGTTAGCGGCGTCGGGCAGGGTGTAGGTGAGCTTGTTGTTGGCAACAGTGACAGAGCCGACATCTGGGGTTGCGTCAACTCGGAGATTGGCACAGCCGGTGTGGCAGCCGTCGTTAGCGAGGACATCGATGGTGACGGTGGCTTCGGTGGTTATGGATGAGTCGTGGGCGTTGCGGTTCAGCTCGGCGGTGTCAGCGATGAGGAGGTCTGGTAAGGCGAGGCTGACAGTGACGGTGGCGGGGGTGGAGGCGCCGTCGGTGGTGTAGGTGAAGGTGATCTGATCTGGGAGGTTGGTGCGGGTGGCGAGGCGGTAAGTGAGGCTGGCACCGTTGTTGACGGTGACGATGCCGGTGGATGGGTGGGTGGCGACACGCAGGTTGGCGCAGTTGGCGTTGCAGTTGTCGTTGGCGAAGACATCGATAGTGACCGAGTCGGGCAGCTGAGCACTGGTGGAGCCGGCGAACATGGACACGGTGTCGTCGAGGAGGATGTCGGCTGAGGTGTCGCCGACGACGGCGGTGATGGTGGCGTATTCGTAGTTAGCCCAGGCGGAATCGGTGGTGTAGACGATGGTGACCGGATTTTCGACAGCGTCGCCGGCACCGAGGGAGTAGGTGATTTTGTCGCCGGCATTGTTGACAGCGGCGGTGCCGGTGGTGGGTTGGCCCAAGATGCGCAAGCCGGCACAGTCGGCGGTGCAGGAATCGTTGGACAGGGCGTCGATTTCGTGACTGGTGAGGGCACCGGTGCCGGTGCGGTCGATGGCGACACGGACATCGTCAGTGAGGACGTCTACGGGGGTGAAGTTGATGGTGACCGTGGCGGGAGTGGTGGTTTGATTGGTGGTGGTGTAGGTGAAGGTGATCTGATCAGTCTTGGCGGTATCGGCTGCCATGGTGTAGGTGATGATGTCGGTAGTTTGATCGACGGAGGTTGACGAGCCGGAGGGGAGGGTTCCGCCGACGGTGATGTTGGCGCAGCTGGCACCGCAGTTGTCGTTAGCGGAGACAGGGATTTGCAGGACGACTTGTTGTAGGCCGCGGCGGATGACTTCGATGACGTCGTCGATGAGGACATCAGTGTTGGCGGCGGCGATGGCGACTGAGACCATGGCGGGGCGGGTGTTGGGATCGAAGCCGGTGGTGTAGGTGAACTTGATGTCGCGGTTGGTTGGGGCGTTGTCGGGGATGGTGTAGACGATGTCAGTGCCGTTGGCGGCGAGTTCAGCAGTGCCGATGTGGGGCTGGGTGACGAGTCGGATCGGGCCGCAGGCACTGTTGACACAGTCGTCGTTGGTGAGAGGGCTGACGGTGCTAGAAGCGGAGGCGGTGCCGGTGCGGGTGACATTAACGGAGTCGTTTACGAGGCGGTCGACGTAGGCGAAGTTGATGGTGACGGTGCCGGCGGCTGCGGCGTTGTCGGTGGTGTAGGTGAAGGAATCGCTGGTGACAGTGGTGGCGGCGCTGGTGGAGGCGGTGTAGGTGACCGAGTTGTCAAAGTTGATGGTGGCGGTGCCGTGGCTGGGGGGTGAGACGATGAGAAAGTTGCTGCAGTTGGATTCGCAGTCGTCATTAGCGAGGGGGCTGATGGTGGCTTCGCCGGCGCCGGTGCCGTCACGGGTTACCCGAAGGGTGTCTGAGTGGAGGGTGTCGGTGGTGGTGTCGACGTCGGTGACGATGACGTAGAGGGTGGCGTATTCTTCTGCGGCGGTGGTGGTGGAAGAGCCGTAGCCGATGGCAATTGGGTCGGTGTTGTCCTGGGTGTAGCCGCTGGCGATCTCGAAGTAGATGACCGGAGTGGTGACGTCGTCGTTGGTGTCGGAGGTGCCTTTGTCGTCGAGGTGGTTGCGGACTTCGGCCATGGCGTCGGGGTGGTGGCTGGTAATCATGAGGCCGGAGCAGCCGGTACCGATGCAAGCGTCATTGGCGAAGACCAGAGCGGCGCCGGTGAGGGCGTTGGTGCCGGAGCGGTCGAAGTAGACGTAGTCGTCGATGAGCTTGTCTTTGTTGGCGAAGGTGACGGTGACGTTGACAGCGGTGGACTGTGCGGTGGTGCGGTAGGTGAAGGTGTCGGTAGCAGCGGTGGCGGTGCCGGCGGCGATGGAGTAGGTGACGGTGTTATCGACGTTGAGGGTGGCGGTGCCGGAGGAGGGTTGGGTTATGGACAGGCCGGCGCAGGCGTCGAAGCAGCCGTCGTTGTCCAGTATTGGGATGTTGATGGTGGTGGCGTCGGTGCCGTAGCGGTCGAGTGTGACGCCGTCGGCGGTGAGGGCGTCTGATGAGTCGCGGTTGATGATGAACACGGTGGCGGTGCCGGCGACGCTGTCATGTGTATTGGCGGTGCTGCCCACAGTTTTGTATTGGAACACGGCAGGGTTGGCGGTTGTATTGTTGGCGTCGACTTGGAAGCGGATTGTGTCGCCGGGCCCGTCCGCAACTGTGAAACCGTCGGTGGCGTGGGAGTAGGAGCCGACTGGACCGGTTTGATTGCAACCGGAGTTGACGCAGACGTCGTTGGCTAGGACGTCTAGGTTTACGTCGATGGCAGCCGAGGCGGAGGCGCGGGTGATGTAGAAGAAGTCGTTGCGGTGGGTGTCGGTGATGGTGAAGTTGAAAGTGACCGTGCGATTGTGGTTGGTGGTGGTGGTGGTGGTGGTGTAGATGAGGGTGTCTTGGTTGGGTGTACCGGAGATGGTTACACCTTCGGGGACCTCATAGACGAGCATGTTGTCTTCGAAGTAGGCGGTGCCGATAGTGGGTTGGGTGACGACGCTTAGGCCGTGACAGCCCAGTGAGGCGCAGTGGTCGTTGCTGGTGACATCGAAGGTGCGGCGGATGGCTTCATCGCCGGGGCGATAGACGGTGTAGGTGTCGTTGACTAACCAGTCGTTGCGGTCAAATTTGATAGTGGCGTAGCCGGGAGAGCGGTCGGCTTTGGTGGTGGTGAAGCGGAAGTTGATCTCGTCATATGGGAGGGGGGCACCCTGGGCGAGGCTGAAGTTGATCTCGCCGGCTTTGGTGCCAGAGGTGTAAGCGGTGAGGGTGCCGACGTTGGGGACAGACTTGGCGGTGTAGTCGGCGTTGACGATGGGCAGCATGGTCCAGGTTTGGGTGTCTGGGTTGTAGGTGGAAATGGTTTGTTCGCCGGCGTCGACGTCGAGGATTTGTAAGCCGTCGGCGCAGTCGGTGAGGCAGTTGACGAGCTTGGAAAGGTCGTCGCCCATGCCGGCGTCGTTATCACGCCATTTGAGGGTGTAGTCGATGGCGGCATGGCCACTACGGTCATGGAAGAAGGCGTCGGCACCGGTGAAGTCGACGATGAGGTCTTCGGTTTGGAGGGTGACCCGCACGGTGGCTTTGTCGGCGGTGCCATCGGCATCTTTATCGTGGTAGCGGCTGGTGTAGTAGGTGAACTCGACGTATTGAACGGCTGGGTCCTCGTTGAGGGCGAGGGAGTAGCGGATGCCCTTGACCGTGACAGTTTCATCGGGAGTCATGGGATCATTGTCGGTGTCGCCAAGGTTGCGGGTGACGTCGACAACGCTTGCGGTGCCCTTGGATGAGCCGGAGGGTTGGTCAACGGCGAGAACTGCGCAGTAGTTCGGGCAGTAGTCGTTGTCGGTGACATCGATGTCAATGGACTTGGCTTCGAGACCTTGGCGGTCGAGCTGGACTGTGTCGTTGTTAAGGATGTCTGTGGCGATGATGTTGAAGGTGGCGGTGGCGTTATCGCCTCCTGTTGTGAAGTCGCTGTCTGAGTCGCTGTCGTCGGTGTCGGACTTCTTGGTGGTGGAATAGGTGAATGAGATTGTGTTTGAGGTTTGCGGGACGGTGTTAGCAGCAAGGGTGTAGCGGAAGCCGGGGACTGACAGCGGGGTGTCGTTACTGTCGATGTCGCCGTCGCCGTCTGAGTCGACCGGGCGGGAAACGTTTTGCTGGGTAATGGTGCCTTGGCCAGTGCCGGGGCCGGAGGCGACAGCGAGGCCGGAGCAGTAGTTACCGCATTCGTCATTAGCGGTGACGTCGAGATCGAAGGAGATTGCGCCGAAGTTGTTGGTGCCGGCGCGGGTGTAGTCGCCGAGCTGTGAGTTGCCGTCGTCGGCGAGCTTGTCGTAGGCGTCGATGGTGAAGGTAGCGGTGGCGGAGTCTGGGTTGGTGTCGTTGTTGTTATCACGGGAGCCGGTGGTTGAGTAGGCGAGGCTGATCGTGTTGTTCGTGTCGGGGACGTTGCCATTGCCGATTGAGTAGCGGATGATGTCGTTGGCGAGTTGGGCGTCGACGATGTCGCCCTTGTTGGCGTTGATGTCGGTGGTGATGTTGAGGCCTTGGCACTTGTTGCCGCATTTGTCGTTGGAGCGCCAGGGGACGTCGTAGGTGTAGGCGGCGGTGCCTTCACGCGCGTCGGCGGTGGGGGTGTCGTTGTTGAGGATGTCCTTGCCGACGATGTTTATGGTGATGGTGGCGTTGTCTTTGAGGGTGTCCATGTCTGAGCCGTCATGGGAGCCGGCGGTGGAGTAGTCAAAGGTGAAGGAGTTGTTCGCCTGTTCGACGTTGGCAGCGAGGTTGTAGCGGAAGCCGTTGTTGTGAATGCTGATGGTTCCGTTGGTTGAGGAGGGGTCGGAGATTTTTTCGAGGCTGGCGCAAAGGGCACCGCACTTGTCGCTAGTGAAGGGGTCGAAGTCGTAGTTGGTGATGGCAGCGAGGCCGTCGCCACGGGTGATGTTGACGGTTCTGCCGTTGAGGACGTCTTTACCGGCGATGTTGATAGTGATGGTGACGGGGTCGGGGTCGGTGCCGGCATCATTGCCATCGGGGGAATTGTCGGTGTGGTATGTGAAAGTGAGCGTGTTGGAATCGGGCTGGACGTCTTGGGCGAGAGTGAAGAGGAACTTAGAGCCATCGCTGCTGCGGCTGATCGAGCCAGACTTGCCGGAGCCGCCGCCGGTTGGAGTGTTGTCATAGCCGAAGCCTTCGTCGCATTCGGCACCGCAGGCGCTGTTGGAGCGCCAGGGAATTTCAAAGTTAGTGATGGCGGCGAGGCCGATGCGGGAGGGGGTCACGGTGAAAGAGCCGAGGGCGTCGACGCGGCCGATGGGGATGGTTACGTCGAACTTGCCGTCGGAGGTGTCGGTGAAGTACTTGAACTTGATGTCGTCGGCGGCGAGTTCGGTGCCGTCGGAGATTTGTAGGCGGATGGCTTTGACGCTTACCGGTGTGTCGTCATTGTCGATGTCGCCGTCGCCATCTGAGTCAATAGCGCGGTCATAGTCGACGACTGAAAGGGTGACGCCGGAGGGGTTGGCTACGTCGTTGATCTTGAGATCGGAGTAATCGAGGGTGTCGCAGGACTCGCCGCAGGCTGCGCCGGAAGCATCCGCGAGGATGTCGTAAGTCTTGTCGAAGGCGTCGGTGCCGGCTCGGGTTTGGGTGGCGTAGGTGTGGTCGGCGAGGATGTCGCCATCGATGATGTGAAGGGAGGCGGTGGCGGTGCCGTTGTTCTTGGTGGTTGCGTAGACGATCTGCGGGTCAGAGGCTGGGTTGGCGGTGCCGGAGGAGAGGACATAGCCGAGGCCGCGGACAGTGATGGTTTCGCCGGCGTCTTCGATGCCATCGTTGTCAGCGTCGATCCAGCGGGTGATGTCTTTAGGCGCGGCGGTGCCTTTCCCGGTGCCGGGTTGGGTGGTGACGGACAAGCCGGCGCAAAGGTTGGCGCATTCGTCGTTTAGCAGCACGTCGAAGTCGAGGTTGACTTCTTCGGTGCCGTAGCGGGTGTGGTTGTAGGTTTCGTTGTTGAGATCGTCGGTGCCGTCAATGGTGATAGTGACGGTGGCGTCGCCTTCGTCGGCGGTGGTGGAGTAGGTCCAGGTGATTGTGGTGGCAGTGTTGACCTCATCTTCGGCGAGGCTGTAGACGTAGGTTTCAGCGAGGCTTTGATGAGCTGCGACTGAGCCGCCGGCGGTGGGTTGTGAAACGATTGCGAGACCGGCGCATTGCTTGCCGCATTCGTCGTTGGAGGTGACGGTGAAGTTGGCAGAGGCGGCGGCGTAGCCGGTTCTGGTGATCGTGGCGGAGTCGCCGTGGAGGACGTCGGAGCGGGTGATGGTGAGCGTGACGGTTTCGGCGTCGCGTCCGGTGTGGATGTTGTTGTCGTTGTCGGCGTTGTCGTCGTCGTTGGCTTTGGTGGTGGTGTAGGTGAAGGTGACGGTGTCGCTGGTGAGCTCGTGACCGTCGTCAACGTTGTATTGGAGTGCCTTGACGGACTTGGGCGTGTCGTCATTATCGATATCGCCATCTCCGTCTGAGTCGACCGGGCGGTCATAGTCGACAACAGTCACAGAGCCGGCACCGGTGGCGGGTTGTGAGGCGACGCTTAGGCCTTCGCAGAGGTTGCCGCACTTGGCGTTATGGAGGACATCAAAGACAGAGTCGGTAGTGGAGACTGCAGAGCCGAGTGCCTCGGTGCCGGAGCGGGTGAAGGAATACGCCTGATCTTCGATGATGTCGGTGCCGTTGATGGTGATGGTGACGGTGGCTTTGGGTCGGTTCTTGGAGGCGTTGCTGGTGGTTTGGTATTTGAAGGTGACTTCGCTGGGGGCTTCTGTGTTGGCGGCGAGAGTCCAGGTGACGGAATTGGTTGAGTCGACGCTTGAGAGAGTGCCGTGGGTCAAGTCGCTGGTGGTGAGGCCGGTGCAGCCGGCGGCGCATTGGTCGTTGGCGTCGAGGTCGATGGTGGTTGTGAGGGATGCGAGACCTTCACGCAAGATGGCAGTTGGGTCATCGTTGATTAGGACGTCGGAGGCGTCGATGTGGACATCAACATCGGCTGAAGTGGAGGAGCCTCTGGTTGTGTAGGAGAAGGTGAAGGTGTCATTAGTGGGGTTGGTGACGCTTTGGTTGATCCGGAGGCGGAAAGTGCCGGCGTATGTGCCGGTGTTGACCGCTTCGAGGGTGGCATAGCCCGTCGGGTAAGACGGGCCGGCGGTGATGGCGAGGTTCGCGCAGTG
>JAAXHB010000001.1 GCA_012271125.1 Actinomycetota bacterium
TGTCCACTGGTTGCCACGGGTTACCGTTGATTTTTCAATCTTCTGTGTTGTGTTTGTGAGTGTGGTCCCAACTAAGTACCTTGTGTTGCATGTAAGATGGGCGAGTCACGTATCTCGTTTTGTCTCGTGTAACTTTTGATGTTGTAAATCTCATTTGTACTTTGAATTGTGGGTGTGGTCACCATGGTTGCCAAGTGTTGATTTTGATGCTTTAAATTTTTTGTGCTGTTTTCTAGGTGTGGTCCTCCTGGTGCATGTACATTTGGGTTGTTGCTTGGTCATGATGTAAGCGTCTCCTATGGTTACCAAGTGTTGCCTTTGTTGTAAATCTCTGTGTATTGTTTTGTGAGTGTGAAGGGGAAGTGTCTTTGTTCCTAAGAGTTACTTTTAAATCTCTGTTGTGAAATATGGGTGTGGTCCACATAATTAATCTATATCATTTACGCTGCAAGTAAAATGCTGGTTGGGGGTTATGGTTTTTTTGTAGGTGCAAATTGTTGAGTCATGTAGTAAATTTTCACTGTGCTGTACTTGGTGGGTGTGGTCCAATTATAATGTAATTCATAACCTAGAAATGTGTGTTTTGAGTGCCAATAAGTTTGTGGGCGTTTGTGGGCTCGTCGGTAGAGGGATGAGTGTCTTGTTCCTACCTTAAATCTGTTTCCCCATAATAAACATAGATACGTTATGCTGCATGTAGCCTGGGGGTTGTGGCATGTTTGACAGTTTGCCAAGTGGTACTTTTAATGTTTCTCTGTATTGTAGGTGTGGTACCAATGAAATTCTTAACCGTAGACTCAAATCTCTGCTCTGTGTTATTTGTGGGTGTGGTCCTTTTGTTTTAGGTATTTTGTGCCAGTTAGGGGTGTTGTTGTGGTTTTGTATGCATGCCTGACGATAAATGCATGTCCTCTGGTTGCGAGGTGTTGATGTAAATTTCTGTTGTGGTTTGTGGTTGTAGTCCTATTATAAACTTTGTCGTAGCATTTTGCTGTATGTATTGAGTTGCAGTTTGCTGGCAATAGGTGTGTTGCCACGGGTTACCGCTGATGTTTTCAATCTTCTGTGTTGTGTTTTGTGGGTGTGGTCCCTAGTAAGT